>JAKBDW010000385.1:0-3802 GCA_021834245.1 Pseudomonadota bacterium | reverse complement strand
CAATAACAATGTTCTTTGCTTCATCCTTATACAAGTCCTGCTCATCGCCGGGGATCAGCAAACCATGGGATGTACCCTGCCTGAGAGAGGCATACCTTCTGACCTCTGTGTCTAGTCTAGCGATCTCTCGTTCCGCTTCAAGCAGTCGCGCGTCTTTCGCGGTTTGATCGGCATCGAATGCGTCGATATAGCTTTGAATCTCTGTAGAACCTTCCGCCTTCAGCTGCTCGTACTTCTTACGGGCAATAGTCTCCTTGATGTGTGCCCAAGTGCAGTTGGTACGCAGCCGTCGGTTGCACAAGGCGAGCCGAATATCCTTCGCAATCGTCAACTGCAGAGTTCGAGGGGTCTGCGACTCACCATCGAGAAAGTAGCTTTTACGCGCACTGCTTTCAGGCCAGTAAACACCTACGGTGCCACCATATACATTGTGCGCGTTCGTCATGGTTCTCAGAGCATATGAGAAATTGCGGCTCGGCTCCACTACGACGTGAGCCATCCCAGAAACCAATTTGGCCATCTCATCCGCATCTATAGTGTGGCTTCCGTCAAATCCGGCACTAACGTAAATGATCGGAAGTCGATTCTTAGCGGTTCCGAGCATCAATGCGGCGGCAACTCCCGCCTCACCCGCGTCGAGTCGAAATGGCCTATCGGCGACCGGGATCTGTCCGTCCATGCCGCCACCGAACTTCATGAGAGCCTGACGAACGAAATAGGGCTTCTTGGGCTCAGGCAATCGAACAGCAGTGCTCAAGGCCTCACAGAATACTTGGATACTAAGCTGATGCTCTCCCATGGTATTTAGAGAGACAATCGAGCTAGTCCATTCGAGTCCGTTTTCGCGTCGGACATAGCGCAATCCTCCGATTTCAAAATCGGGCGTTTTGGCAATAGCAGTGGTTACCTGCTCGGTACCAGTGGAATAGCTCAGCTCGTCATCAATTGGCAGTCGATCAAGTTCGTTCTTTGGGACGGTGGTATGTGGGCTGCCGCGCACCCACTCGCAGGCTAGGCGGATTACTTCCTCGACCGTCACCTTAGTATCAATAGGGAACTCGGTAGAAAAATTAATCATGGGGCACCCCTTCGTTCGGGAAAGCTAATGCTACGAGTTGGCCGCGTCGCGAATTGGCCATGCGCCGTCGGCTCCAGTTGATATTAGGCCGCGCTATTCCTCGCTGACACGTTCTTTCGTGCAGACTTTCCGGACGGTTTGTGTAATTGCCAGACCTTTTCCATATCGACCGTCTTCAATGCCTCCTGAAGAGCAGAAAGCGCCTTCTGGCTGTAACGATTGAAGACGACCCTCCCAATTTGCACGGTTTTGAAGTGCTCCGTGCTTGACTGCAAGTCCAAGTGCACCACGAGAGCCAGCGTCCGCGGCTGGTTCAGACCAAGCTTCTCGGCAAGGTCTTTAAGTCCAAGCGAATAGTAGTCGAGTTCATTGACACGCTTGACCGAAACAATCATAGCGCCAGGAGTTCCTTCTGGTACAAGATGAACGGGTTGACCCTCGCGCTTGGTGATCCGAATCGACACTGGAATGCCTTCAGTCGCTTCAGTAGACAGTTCAAGACTTGCGATTCCAGGAAACATCTCTCTCCACGGCTTTCCGCTTCGAACTTTTCTGAGCATTACATTGAGTTCGTCATCTCCAGGCTGAGACCGAAGCCCGTCCAAGGATGCCTCCACGACAGCCAGTGCCCTGATCTTAGCTCTCGCCTGCAGCATCTTGCGCGATTTGGGTGCAACAAGATCCTTGATATCGTCGAACTCCGCCTTGACCAAGCTCTGTAGATTCTTCGGAACGGAAGTGCAAACAGGCAGCACTCGCTCAGGTATCTGTTCGCGCAGATTCCATTTGAATATGGAGTTGAGAAGGTCGGCGTACAAAGTGACGCCGGCTTGCGCGTACAGGTAAAGCTGCTGCTCAGATACCTCCAACATGTAGTGCTGTGCTGCGTCCCGAAGGCTGTTGATTATTTGAATCGTTAGGGCCTGCTCGTTCGTCAGACACTTGACCTTCACGTCCGAGAGGCATACGCGAACGCATTTGTCGAGGCCGATCGTCTCCTTCTGCCCATGCTCCCGGATTCTGCCTCCACGATGGAGAATCGCGCCTTTTAATAGCAGTTCAAACGCCCGGTCGAGCAATAGCAGCAGTACTTCCTGGCGGCCGCGATCCCATGGACAGTTGAAGCGCTCGACGGATAGAACCAACGAGTCCAGAGAGCGCTGCAGCAACATCGTTGCTTCTTTCTTCAACGCACCGGTCCCCAAAATATGGAGTTACCCACCAATCAGCATAATTTTAATGATTTGCCAAAAAACCATGCAGCAAGGATAGTCAGTGTACGTCCGGGGGGAAGAACATGCAAAAATAAGGCGATCAGATGACTACAAAAAAGCGCGAGTGATGCTAGTTGGTTTTTCGAGGTGTAGGTGTCTGGTCAAAAAGACCGTGCAAACCTTGCAAGGCCGAAAATCACAGGATCGCAAATCCGATGGCGACGGGTCGGCCCTCCCAAGCGGGGGGGCAATGGCTACACGGAAGCGGCGCTGAACTGCGGGTCTGCCGACTATATCCCGAACGGCAAGTTTGCCGTTGTCTGAAAAGCCAGAACTGGTGCGGCGCTCCGGCCAATGGCAGGCACATCGTGTCCATGGGCGAAACCAGGGGCACAAAAAAAGGTACTTCGACCCGGATTTGTGCGAGTCACTTACGCGATGCCAGTCCATGCTAGATTCGAACATGATCCGTCGCCAGCGTGGCGAGGCATTGAGGTTGCGCATGGCTGCCGACGGCGCGAGGCGATCGGGCCCGCGCCCGGCGGGCTGGCGAAGCGGATGCAAGATAATGACGTAGGCAAGCAACGAACGAGGAGAAGGCATGGGCAAGCGCATTGCAATGGTCGGCGCCGGGGCGCTCGGCGCTTATGTGGGCGGCTATTTCGCGCAGCAGGGCCAGGATGTCACGCTGATCGACATGTGGCCGGAGAACATCGACGCGATCCGCTCGCGCGGGCTGGAGCTCGACGGGGTCACGCCGGAAGAGAAGTTCACGGTAAGGAACGCCAGGACGATGCACCTGACCGAGGTGCAATCGCTGTCGAAACAAATGCCGATCGACATCGCGTTGGTCGCGGTGAAGTCGTACGACACCGAGTGGGCGACGATGTTGATCAAGCCCTACCTCGCGCCCGAGGGCTACGTCGTTTCTTTGCAGAACTGCGTCAACGAGGAGAAGATCGCCGGCATCGTCGGCTGGGGCAAGACGGTCGGCGTGGTCGCCTCGGTGATTTCGGTGGACATGTTCGAAGCGGCGCGCATCCGCCGCACCGCGCCGAAAGGCGGCGACAAGCACACGGTGTTTCGCATCGGCGAAGTGCATGGCGTCGTCACCGCTCGCGTGCGCGAGCTGGCCGAGATGTTCTCCAAGATCGACAGTGCGAAGGCCGTGACCAACCTGTGGGGTGAGCGCTGGTCGAAGCTTACGCATAACGGCATGCGCAACGGCGTGTCGGCAGTGACGGGGCTCACCACGCCCCAATGCGATCTTAATGCCGAGGTGCGCCGCTACTCGATCCGGCTCGGCGCAGAAGCCGTGCGGGTAGCGCAGGCGCTGGGCTACGAACTGGAGAAGATCGGCGGGGTGAAACCCGAGCTCTTTGCGCTTGCGGCCGAGGGCAAGGGCGATGCGATGGCAAGGACAAGGTCAAAGCGCTAATCCTGTAATGCGTATGAGCGTTTGAAACTTGAATTTCGCTAATAAAAAAGCAAAGCGGTTGCGCTCCCCGCC
>JAKBDW010000144.1:0-15358 GCA_021834245.1 Pseudomonadota bacterium | reverse complement strand
GCAGGAATCGTGATAAGTCACGGTCCCGCGGAAGGTTCCGGGAATGTGTTTTGGCTTGGCAACCGTGGTTAGAAAAGCGGTGAGCTCGTAGGTGTTGCGCGCCAATTGCGCCGCGCGTTCCGCATGGGGGCCGTCGAGCAGTCGCGGATAGTGCACGCGCAGCATGCCGGCGCAGGAGCCGGAAGGGACGACGACGCAGTCACAGCCGGTAAAATCGTCGAGCGTCTTGAGCGCCAGGCGGCGCGCGCCATGGTGATCGCCCGAGTTGTAGGCGGGCTGTCCACAGCAGGTCTGCCCGGGGGGTACCACGGCGGATATGCCGTTGGCGCGAAGCAGCCGCAGTGCCGCGAAGCCGACGCCCGGGCGCATGAGATCCACAAGACAGGTCGATAGAAATCCGACGCGCATGTCGCTATTCCGTCCTCGCTGATGCGGAGCACCCCAAATACGCTACCCGCACCCCCGGCGCGATGCAACGCCTGCCGCTTAAGCGTCCGGCCAATCCGCTGAGGGTGCGCGGACATCGCCGGCTGACATGAGGTGGCGATGGATCGCGACACTGCCGGAGCGATATGCCAGCGCAAGGTTGCGCCAGCAAAGTGACGTCTGGCGCCGGTGTGAGCGTGCCGCGTACAATGAGCCTATGAGCGACATCACCTCTGTGGTCTATCGCATCTCACCGCGCGATCCGAATGCCCACCTCTTCGAAGTGCATTGCACAATTCCCCGACCGGATCCGGCCGGCCAGCGGGTTTCGTTGCCGGCCTGGATTCCCGGCAGCTACATGATCCGTGATTTCGCCCGGCACATCGGGCGGATCACGGCGCGCGATGGCGACAGGCAGATTGCGATGCACAAACAGGACAAGGATTCCTGGATCTGCGAGCCGTGCGATGGCCCGCTTACTATCAGTTACGAAGTGTACGCCTGGGACCTGTCCGTGCGCGGCGCGCATCTGGATGCAACGCACGCCTATTTCAACGGTACCAGCGTGTTTTTGCAGGTGCATGGTCGGGAAGGCGATGCCTGCCTGATCGATATCGATCCTCCGCCAGGAACAATCGGCAGGCAATGGCGCGTGGCGACGGCACTTCCCCGAGCCGGGGCGCCGGCGTATGGATTCGGACGATACGCGGCACGCGATTACGACGATCTGATCGATCATCCGGTCGAGATCGGAGACTTCAATCTGGCAGGATTTGAGGCCTGCGGCGTTGCGCATGAGGTGGCCATCAGCGGTCGGCACAGGGCCGATCTTGAACGCCTGTGTCGGGACCTCAAGTGTATCTGCGAGCAACACATTCGTTTCTTCGGCGAACCCGCACCCATGGATCGCTATGTGTTCCTGATTACTGCTGTAGGCGAGGGTTACGGTGGGCTCGAGCACCGTGCGTCTACAAGCCTGTTGTGCCAGCGCGACACGTTGCCGCGCCCGGGCGAAACCGAAGTGGGTGATGACTACCGCACATTCCTTGGACTCGCGAGCCACGAATACTTCCATGCATGGAACGTCAAGCGCATCAAACCGCAGGTATTCCTGCCCTACGATCTCAGCCGCGAAACCCATACGCGCATGCTGTGGGCGTTCGAAGGTATAACGTCTTATTATGATGATCTAGCGCTCGTGCGCAGTGGCCTGATCAGCACCAAGGACTATTTGCAGCTTCTTGGGGAAACCGCCACGCGCGTGTGGCGCGCCGGCGGTCGCCTCAAGCAAAGTCTGGCTGAATCGAGCTTCGATGCCTGGACCAAGTTCTATCGCCAGGATGAAAATTCCCCTAACAGTATCGTGAGCTATTACACCAAGGGTGCACTCGTGGCGCTCGCGCTGGATCTGACCATACGGCGGGCCAGTGGGGATGCTCGCTCGCTCGATGACGTCATGCGTGCCCTGTGGGAGCGCTATGGCAAGGGCGGAATCGGCGTGCCGGAGGAAGGCGTGGAGCGTATCGCACAGGACGTCGCGGGAATCGATTTGAGCATGTTTTTCGACCGTATGGTGCGAGGCACGCAGGATCTGCCGCTTGCCGAGTTGCTCGCCTATGTGGGCGTGGATTTTGTGACGCGTGCAGCGGACTCCGTCGCCGACAAGGGTGGACGGGCGGCGAAGAGCGGCGAGACCCGTCCATGGCCGCGTGCGGTCCTGGGGGCGAGCGTTGCCGGTGGTTCGGATGCGCGCCTGACCTATGTGTTCGACGGCGGTTCGGCGCAAGAAGCTGGGCTTGCCGCCGGGGACGTCATTCTTGCGGTCGACGGTCTGCGCGTTGCACCTGCCAATCTCGAAAAGATGATCAACGCGCATGCACCCGGAACCCGTGTGCACGTGCACGCCTTCCGCCGCGATGAGCTGATGGAGTTCGATGTCACGCTCAAGGCCGCACCGCTCGACACTTGCGTGCTTGCCGTTCGTGAGACCGTGGATGCGGTCACCCTGGCGCGGCGCGAAGCGTGGTTGCGCGGTGCTGTGGCACCGGTGCACGCGGCGCAAGCCGTTTGAATCGGAATCCGGTTGCATGCCCTGCTAGAATCCGCCCATGGCCTCGCGTAGCGCAGTCTTGAGAATCCTTGCTGACGGAGATTTCCATTCCGGCACCGATATGGGGCGCGCGCTAGGCGTTACCCGTGCCGCAGTATCCAAGGCGGTTGCTACGCTGGTCGAGGCCGGGCTCGAAATCCATCGCGTTTCGGGCCGCGGCTACCGTCTGGAAAACGCCTTCGATCCGCTTGATCAAAATCGCATTCGCGCGGCACTGGATAACGCTGCGGCCGTGCCGGTGGCGCCGATTCGGGTCATCGAACAGGTAGATTCGACAAGTCTCGAACTGTTGCGCTCTTCGGCGGATCTGGTGTGCGGTGAGGTGTGCGTGGCTGAAGCACAGAGGGCCGGACGAGGGCGCCGTGGGCGAAGTTGGGTTGCCACACCCTATGCCAACCTCATGCTCTCGATGGCCTGGCGTTTCGACGGTGGTTTCGCCGCGATTGCCGGCTTAAGTCTCGCGGCAGGCGTCGCTACGGTACGCGCATTGCGCGAGTTTGGCGTAGAGGCGGTCGGACTCAAGTGGCCCAACGATCTGTTGTGGGGAGAGCGTAAGCTTGGAGGATTGTTGGTCGACCTGCGCGGGGAGGCCGCCGGTCCGTGTCTAGTGGTGGCAGGTATCGGCATCAATGTCCGTATTGCCGGGCGCGACGCCGACCAGATTGATCAACCGTGGATCGATCTTGCCGCGATACTTGAACGTCGAGTGGATCGTAACCGGCTGGCAGCCGAGTTAATACGGCATCTGGCACAGATGTTCAGGACTTTCGAGCGCGATGGCCTTGCGCCGTTTCGCGAGGAATGGTCCGCCTGGCATCACCTCGAAGGTCGCCGCGTGCATGTTACGGGTGCGCAGGCAGTATGCGATGGTGTCGTCGAAGGCATCGATGCCAACGGCGCGCTGCTGGTACGCGATGATCGTGGCACAATGCATGTATTCAATTCCGGTGAGGTCAGCGTGCGGCCGTTGGATGCGGACCCGGCAAGAGTTTCCGCGGCAAGCGGTTTCCCGAGGCCGCGACGGTGAACCTGCTTGTCGACATCGGTAACAGCCGGCTTAAGTGGGCATTGGCGGACGCAGACAACTGGCGCCACGGCGCGTGCCTGCATGATAGTGACATGAGGCAGGCGTTGGCACGCGAGTGGTCCGGTATCTCGCGACCGACACTCGTTGTCGCGGCGAACGTTGGCGGCAATGAGCGCGCGCAGACGCTAACCGACTGGGTCCGAGATCATTGGTCGCTGCCGGTGCATTTTCTCGTGGCTGTGCGCACCCAGCTCGGTGTGACCAATACTTACGATGAGCCGGTGCATCTCGGCAGTGATCGCTGGGCAGCGCTGATTGCAGCGCGCCATATTGGCGACGCGGCGGCCTGTGTTGTTGATTGCGGCACAGCAGTGACGCTCGATGCCCTGGCACTAGACGGTACATTCGCAGGGGGTGTGATTCTGCCTGGTGTTGGGATCATGCGCGAGTGTCTGCGCGCACGGGCTTCCGGCATTCGCGACGTGGATGGGCGAGATGACAGCTGTTTCGCGCACAATACAGCCGATGGTGTGTCGGCCGGCACACTTTTTGGTGTCGCAGGGGCGGTGGCGCGCATCATCGAGGAGTTCCGCAAGAGCCTTGGTCCAACTATGCGCGTGATCTTTACCGGCGGCGATGCCGTTCGCGTCATCGATCGCCTTGCGGGAAGCCTGTCGTTGCCGATTAGTCATGAACCCGAGCTTGTGCTCAAAGGGCTGGCCCTGGTTGCGGAGTCGCTCTCTTGAAAACCGCACTGCGCTGGCTGTTTGCTGTCCTGGTGCTCGTGAATGTGGGCGTGTTCATGTGGGCAAGCTGGTATCGCACGCCTGCCGTGCCGCCGCCGCAAGCGCCGTTACCGCAACTCAATCCGGAGAAGATGGTTCCGCTTTCGGTGCCCGGTTTGGAGCTAAAACTTCTCGCGCCGGTTGCCAGGGCGAAAGTGCCGGCGCCGCTGGCGCAGGTGAAGGCAGCGACGCCAGCACCTCAGTCAATTCCAGTGCCAAAGCCAACGGCGCCGCCACCTCCACCGCCAAAGTGCGTGACCGTCGGCCCCTTCGATGCCGATAAGGCGGCGCGGGAAGTGGGTGTCCGGCTCAAGGCCGAAGGAATTGACTATGCCGTTCGCACCGAGGATAAAAAGGAGGTATCGAGTTACTGGGTGTATTTGCAACCGGCCGCGTCGCGCTACAAGG
Source organism: Pseudomonadota bacterium (assembly GCA_021834245.1). Lineage (GTDB taxonomy): Bacteria > Pseudomonadota > Gammaproteobacteria > Acidiferrobacterales > UBA6901 > JAJXUF01. Next base: position 10,602 of record JAKBDW010000144.1, on the reverse strand, counting down.
CAGAACTCATGCTCAAGCGCCTCGATCGCCTGGGCATCAGGGATCATGTCATTGTGACTGAGGGCAAGTTGAACAACGCCATTTCGCTTGGGTTGTACGCAAACCCGGAAAACGCCCGCACTCGCATGAGACAAATGGCAAAGAAGGGTGTGAAAGCAAGGCAGGAAGTCCGTTATCGCACCCGTAGCCTTTATTGGCTGGATATGGAGGTCCGCGAGCCTGATCAGTATGCACACTTGCTGAGCCAGGACTGGGGTGCGCCGGGCGTATCCGCGCAAGACGTGGTGTGCAAGAACCAACCGGCGCCTGGCGCGGCATCGGTGAGTACTGCGCCCACCGCCTCAGCGGCAGCCTCGGGACCCGCAAAGGAATCGCCAGCGTCAGCGAAAGGCGTGCCCCCGCGATACTAATGTGCGACAAGTTTGCCTTGGCGGCAGAATGTTCCTTACAATTGCGATCTAGCCTCAAATTTCTGCATGCCCGCATAGCTCAGTCGGTAGAGCATCTGATTTGTAATCAGAGGGTCGGGGGTTCAAATCCCTCTGCGGGCTCCATGATTCCGTGATCTCTCCTTGTCTCTGGTATTTTTGTAGGTTAGAGATCCGGCAGCCGAATCTCCTGATCTTCCTGGTGGAACAGGCAGTAGTATCCCAGTGGGCTTCCTGCACCCTCACGTGCGCGCCATTATCCGCTGGTCGCATGTTGAACCTCGGCCGCAATCTTCGCGCCGAACTTCTTTTCGGCCACAGCAAGATCGTAGCGGGCCTGAAGATTCACCCAGAACGCCGCGCTCGTGCCGAAGTACCGCGCAAGGCGAAGCGCCGTGTCCGGCGTGATGTTGCGCTTGCCGTTGACAATGTAGGTGAGGCGCCCCGAGGGGACGCGGATCGCCAGGGCGAGGCGGTTGATTGAGAGGTTTCGGGCCTTCAGCTCGTCTTTGAGAATCTTCCCCGGATGAATCGGAACCATGGTGTTACCCTCGATGATAGTCCACTATTTCCACGCCGAAGGCGTCTCCACCCTTGAACCGAAAGCACAGGCGCCAACGGCCATTGATCGTGATCGCCCACTGCCCGGCGCGGTCGCCTCTGAGCTTGTGCAGGCCTAAGCTCTTCAACTGGCCCAGGTCCGCGAGGCTTGTGGCGGCATCCAGGGCGGCGAGCCGCCGCTGCGCCAGCTCGGTGTCGACACCCCGGAAGCCCGCGCTTCGGCCTTCGAGATAGAAGCGCTCGCTCGCGCGGTTGGCCCAGGTTTTTATCATTCTACCATCAGAATACTACGCATCACGTAGTAGTTCAAGCGCGAAAAAGGGGTGGGCTGATGCGTCAGTGCCGCAAATGCCCTTGGGGGTCACCGATGGTTTCGGGTGGGATCGGCCGTTGGGCCCAACCTTCTGTCCGGGATCAAGCCATTTTGGAAGAAAGAGTCTCGGCTCCCTGCATAAACAGGCTGTGCTGTAATCCTGCTGTAATCGGGTTGCGTTGTGCTACACGGTGATACATTTCGATGCATGGCAACGTCAATTCAGATCATGCACCTCAGCGAACGGAAGCGCACGACAATGCATCGTGTGGCGATTTGTAATCAGAGGGTCGGGGGTTCAAATCCCTCTGCGGGCTCCAAGACTCTCAATAGCTTATTGCCTGTTTTCTTCCCACGCCCCTTCCGGACATTGTGCTTTTGCCATAGCTGACCCATGGCGGAACGCAAATGACTGTTTTGCCATTGGGCCAGTATCGCGGTATGCATGGCGGTCGCCGGTTGTACCGCGTACAGACACTGTCTGATTATGCCCGGACCGGGGTTACCGTTAGCATATTGGTTACCGGCGGCTGTCAAAGAAGTTGTCGCCTGGAAATTCACGCCGCCTCTCGTTGTGGGTCTGTGCCGGCAATGTCGGCCGGCCGGTTGAGCCACACTTCGCTCGGAGCCGACCATTTACGGATATTTTTGCTCCAGCGTTCCGGATGTTGTGACCAGGTTTGCTCGTAGACTTTGATGCGCTGCGCGGAGATGGCCGCATCCTTTCCCGCGTGCCGTTCTTCGGGGGGTTACCGTGGAAGTTGAGATCCATGGAACACGTTCTATACTCAATCAGCGCGTTCGAATAAGAACATATGAAGAGCGTTTGTATAAGAACATAGAATGATTCTCGCGACCTATAATCAACACCCAACAACTTTCGTAGGGAGCAATCGGAGTGACTGAATTCCACATTGTCTTCCTTTTTTTCGCTTTGGCCCTTTCTGCCAACCTTTGCGCTTGTTGCGGCGGAGGAGCAGGTTCAACATCCACTGACCAATCAGCCGCCCTGTCCAGGGCGCCAAATACCAAGACTGGCGTTAACAGTGCAGGTGATGGCTGCAAGGTTCTCTGGCGCGTGCGCACCTAGAGTGGTGTCGATTCCGTGGCGCGATCGCAGCTTCTGGGCCGCCTTGTTGGCAGGCCCCTTGTTTCTTGCGGTACTGTTTGCATCGACCCATCCCATCATCAGGCTCGCGTGGCCGTTAGCACGGGCGTCTATGTTTTTGCTGCTGGCGGTCGTGTATCCCGTCCTCGAGGAGATCGTCTTTCGCGGCGGTCTGCAGAAGCAACTGCACCGGTGGCTGAACACGTCGTGGCGGATCGGTGTGGTCAGTCTGCCCAATCTGCTCACCTCGCTCGTATGTTCTGCAATGCACTTGTTCTACCATCCGCCGCTATGGGCGGCGTCGGTAGTGCTTCCATCGCTCGTGTTCGGGTATTTCAAGGACAAGTATTCCGGTCTCGCAGCACCTATCGCATTGCATATCAGTTACAACACGGGGTACTACTGGCTGTTCGGCGGCCACTGAGAAAGCGTTGCACCATGCAGTACCGAGTGTGGATCGCAGTCAATTGCGATGTAGTTACATCGGTTACTTTTTATGACAGGTGTGTCGAAGCCCGATAGATCGGGCGCGACGCGATGGATTAGAGGGTTGCAGAAGGTCCCTTCAACAAGAAAAGGACAGATAAAGACACAATGATACGTAGTTCAGGGTCGGCGCTCATGGCCGGCATTGCTCTGAGTCTCCTGGGATCGCTGCCCCTTGCCGGCTGCGCTACGGCCCAGCCGACAGCCGCACCCAGCCCGTCCGCGGCTGGTGTCGGGCACATAGTATCCGGGCGTGATCCGATCGCCATGACCGCGTGGGTCGTGCCGGCCAACGCCAGATCGCGATATCTGCAGGTGCGTCTCGCTCCGCGCGTGCCCGTGGCAGAGGCGATATTGACGGTTGCCGCCAAGGGTCTGTCGGTGTCGCCACATGGCTTCCTGTTGAGGGACCTGCAGCCGAACCTGCCAGCGAGGCAGCCCAATTCTCCGCCTAACCCCCCAGCCTTGGGGATGACCGTGCTCCGGACGTTCCGGGTCACGGCGACGCACGCGGGGGCGTACCGGGTCGTCGTCGAGCTCAGGGTCGGCAGCACTCTGATAACAAAGATCGTCAACATCGTAATCCAGTCAACATCGTAACCCGCTATGGAGGACAGCTGATGTCTTGTTCAAGCAGAAGTGCGTGGTGTTTCGGGATCAGCTTGATCACCTTGAGCTTGGTCGGTCCGACATCGACTGACGCCGCCGTGCAGACACCCGCCCCTTCGGCGCTGCATGCCGCCGAAGTCCATTTCCAGCAGCTTCAGGAGAGCGGCTCGACCGGCACGGTGCGTCCAGACGGGTTGGTGCGCGCGATCGCCGAGCGCAACGCGATGCTCCAGCGGCAGGGGACGCGGACTGCATTAACCGGGTCGACGTCCACGAAGGTCCTGGCTCCCGCGGCCGGCATTACTTCCGCCACCTGGACCGCGCTTGGCCCGGGGAACATCGGCGGGCGCATCCGCGCCATCCTGATCGATCCGACTACCGGGGAGATGTTCGTCGGCGGTGCGGAGGGCGGCATCTGGGTCAGTGCGAACAGTGGTGTCAGCTGGAGTCCAGTGAATGATTTCATGGGCAGCCTCTCCGTCAGCAGCCTCGCGCGCAACTCGGTGAACGATTATCTCTATGCCGGCACCGGCGAAGGGTTTGAGAACTCCGACGCCGTGCGGGGCGCCGGCATCTTCGAATCGACCGACGGCGGTACAACCTGGAATTCACTCTCGTCCACGAATCCGGCCAGTAATCCAGACTGGTACTACGTCAACCGCATCGCGATTAATTCTACCGGTACGGTGATTCTTGCGGCAACCAACGGCGGCGTCTATCGCAGTACCGACAACGGCTCAACCTGGGCCGAGGTTTATAACACGAGCATTAGTGGCCATCGCAGTCTGGACGTCGCCTTCGATCCGAACAACGCATCCAATGCGATCATCGATACTGGGCCCGGCACGATCGCCTATTCCACCGACGGCGGCGCGACCTGGACGAGCGTGACCGTGCTCACCAGCATCCCGTCGTGGCCTGACGGCCACTCGGAACTAGCCTACGCGCCGAACAGCGTCGGCGTCGTGTACGCCTCGGTAGACAACAGCAGCACCAGCAGCGGTCAGGTCTATCGCTCCGCCAATGGTGGGCAGACCTGGACCCTGGAGTCCAGCCCCGCGCACCTGAACAATCAGGGTTGGTACGCCAATACCCTTTGGGTGGACCCGACCAATGCCGCGCATCTGATTGTCGGCGGCCTCGATCTATGGCAATCGATCGACTCCGGCGCCACCTGGACCCAAATCAGCGACTGGACCCAGACCCCGACGTCGCCGCACGCCGACCAGCATGTCATCGTCGCCGATCCTGGGTACAACGGCACCACCGATCAGACGGTGTACTTCGGCAACGACGGCGGGCTCTACGGCGCGACCGACGTCACCGCCGTGACCAAGACCTCGGGCTGGAGTGATCTCAACAACGGCTTGGCCATTACCCAGTTCTACGGCGGCGCCGGGCACGCCGGTGTCACCGCAACCGCCAACGGCAGCATCGTCCCGATCATCGGCGGCGCACAGGACAATGGTACGGAACTGTACTCGGGCAACGTGAACGGGTGGACCGAGTTCTTTGGCGGCGACGGCGGGACATGCGCGGTCGATCCGTCCGACGGCAATTACCTGTACGGCGAATACGTGTATCTCCAGATCGGTCGTTCGACGGATGGTGGCCAGACCGCGTCCTATATCGACGGTGGAATCACCGACGCCGGCTCTAACACTACCGTCAACTTCATCGCACCGTTCGTGCTCGATCCCAACGATGCGACCGACAACACGATGTACGCCGGCGGCGCATCGCTGTGGATGAGCGCGAATGTGAAGGCAACGACGCCGAACTGGATCGCGATCGATGGTAGCACCCTCCCTACGTCCAGTCCGATCAGCGCAGTCACCGTGGCGCAGGGCAATGCCAACGAGATCTGGGTGGGCCATAACGATGGCAGTGTCTACCGTCAGACGGGTACGGTCGCCGCGCCAGTTTGGACGCTGATGGGCGGGGGCGCCCTGCCCTTGGGCAGGATGGTGCTCAGCGTGTACGTGGATCCCAATCCGACTTCGACCTCGGAGACGGTCTACGTCACCTACGGCGGCTACAGCGCCGACAACGTCTGGCGGGGGGTCTGGAACGGTACCGCCTGGACCTGGACAGATCTGACGCCGGGCAGCTCGGGCTTCCCGCAGGCTCCCGTCTACAGCCTCGCGGTCAATCCGACCAATACCAGCTGGCTCTATGCCGGTACCGACGTCGGCGTGTTCACCAGTACCAACGGCGGCTCGACCTGGTCGACCAGCAACGATGGGCCCGCCAACGTGCGTGTTAACCAGCTATTTTGGTTCAACGCTACGTCCGGCAGTCTCGAGCTCATTGCAGCTACCCATGGGCGCGGCATGTTTGAGACGCCGGTGAGCAGCAGCTCGACGCCGGCCGATCCCGTGCCCACGATCAGCGGCCTGAGCAAGACCAGTACCATGGTAGGCACCGCCGCGTTCACGCTGACCGTGACCGGCAGCGGCTTCGTCAACGGTTCGACGGCGCAATGGAACGGCAGCAGCTTGTCGACCTCGGTACAGTCCGGGACGCAGCTCGCGGCGCTGATCACGGCGGCCGACCTTGCGACCGCTGGAACGGACGCGATCACCGTCAGCAATCCCGTGATCAGCGGAGGCGGCGGGACGTCGGCAAGCCAGAGCTTTGCCGTCGACAACCCGGCGCCCACGATCGCGGGCCTCAGTCCGGCAAGCGCCGCGGCCGGTGGTGCCGCCTTTACATTGACGGTCAACGGAAGCGGCTTCGTGAACGGATCGACCGTGGAGTGGAACGGCAGCATCGTGACGACGACCTATGTGTCCGCGACGCAGCTGACTGCGGCGATTCCTGCGAGCGACATCGCTTCGTCTGGTTCCGCCAGCGTGACCGTGGCGAACGCCGCGCCCGGCGGCGGTACGTCTAACGCCAATACCTTTGCGATTAGCTCCACCAGCTCGGGGGGCGGGGGCGGGGGCGGCTGCAGCCTCGGCACCAGCCGCGACGGTGCCATTGATCCCATGTTGCCGTTGCTGCTGGGCCTGTCGGGATTTGTCCTTTGGCGCTGGCGTCGTTCATCGCAGCGAGGTTGAGCGGGCAGCGCAATAAGAGGGCGGCCGGCTCGGCCGCCCTCATTCTTTGGAAATACCAGTGCCACGATGCGACTGGCAAGGCTTGCGCGGGGCGTTCCTGCGAGAGTTTCCCGTTTTGATTCGTTCGTCTGGGTCGAACGGGTCATTCTGGCGTGCCACTTCCATCGTTTCATCTGGTTCGGCGCACCGGACAACAACTGAACTGGCGGTTCGACGGCAACAACCTCTGCACCTTGAAACCGCATGCGTTTAAAGGGCGAATGGCGATGCGCTGGTCGCAGCCGCGCGGCTAGCTACCGCAGTCGTGGCCCCGACACCGGCAGAGAATGAACATCGCGCCGGCGACTATTCGATTTCAGGAAAGTCTATTCAAGACGTCCTGATACAACGTCCGGATCTCCGTGCCAGGCGACAGGCCGAACTCGGTCATCAGCATTTTTTCGCAGCGATGGTAAACAGCAATTGCCGCGGTGTGATGCTTAAGCTGCCGATGACATTGCATCAAGCTATGGTAAGTCTCTTCCGCGAGGGGCTCGATCTCGATGCCCCACTCGTACCACTCGATTGCCTGATCCAGCGCGCCCGCCAGCTCGAGAGATTCCCCCAGCCGCCGATGGTAACGTTGGAACTTTGAGCGCAACCGTTCGCGCGTGTTCAATCCCCACGGGACCGATTCATGAGCGAGGAACTCGCCTTGATATAATTTCAGTGTTTGCTCCGGCGTGGCCCGGTAGCGCGTGTGGTGCGCTGTTTGGGTATCCGTCGAGATGACGGGATCCAGGCACTGTTCGAAGGTCCACATGTCCAGCCAGACAATCCGGCTATCGAGCGAAAGGCAGCCGTTTTCCAGGCGCAGTGCCTGTCCCTGCCCGAGCAGGCGGCGCAAACGGTGAAGTGTGGTTGCAAAGGCCTGCTGCGCGGTGTCACCGTCCGTATTTGGCCAAAGCGCCTCCGCCAGCCGCTGTTCCGGCACAGAGCGACCGCCAAAGGCAATCAGCGCTTTGAGGAGCTCAACCGGCTTTATCTGACCCTTGCCGCTGAACATGGGCGGTTGGCGGCTGATTTCGAGACGGAAACGACCGAGGGTATAAATCTTTACCGGCCATGGCCAGGCGTCGGTCGCCAGTGACGAATTCTCGGGGAGTAGTCCTTGCCGGCCGATCAGGGATCGGACATGGTCGGGCTCAATATTAGACTCTAGCGCCAGTCTACACAGGCGGGTCATTACCGGGCGCTGCCACGCCCCCCAGACATTCGTGTAGCCATGGTGCTTCCCGAGCGCAAGCGCCTTACGTAGCGACACGCAGGCCGCGACTTCGTTGTCTTGCTGAAGTCGGCAGTTGGCGTCAGCCAGCAGGCCGATGTACTGTATAATAGGAGTCTTCATGGCGGAGCCGATGCGCATGGCAGCCACAATGTGCGGCATGGCCTTGCCGCATTCATCGCGGGCTACCAGAACGAACCCCAGAGCAAGATGGCACAGAGCCCGCGGGAATGGGGTGCCGGCCTGATTGGCGAGCATCAAAGCCTCCCGACCGTAGATCTCCGCCTGTTGCAGACCTCGGGTGAGGACATGGAAGAAGGTTGTCTGATGATAGTAGAGCGCAGCACCAAGGCGTCGGGACAGGTTCAGCGTGGTGGTGAGTTTTGACAGGATGGCCGCGCTGCCGGCCACATCCTCCATGCTTAGTCGGGCAAACAAGGCCTGCGCAGCAATCCGAGGATCCAGGACATGTACACCGGAGGCGGCACTCAATGCCAGTGCCTCGCCGACTACATTCAGACAGCGAGCGAGCTCTCCGTTGTGCCAGCTGTATGCGGCCTCGAGGACCAGAAATATCAGTTGGTGAGACATCGCGGTGGACTTTGACTTCAACGCGCTGCGAAGCAGGCTAATCAACCGTTCGGCCGCCACCAAGTCTCCTGTCCAGATCGCCTGGTGAAACAGGGACGCAGCGATACCGATGCGCTCACCGGGGTGTTCTGTCGCAGGCAGCAGGTCCCACAGGCGGGAAACCCATGCGTCTATCTTGGGGTGTTGCGGACACCGGTTCATAAGCAACATGATCAGGCTGCTGACGACACGCCGTTCGATCTGCGGCGAGGGAAATTGTTGCGGACTTTGGATCAACGAATCGAATTGCGCGAGCCACGGGTCGCAGGATACAAACTCGTCCCAAAGCAGGTTGTAGCACTCGGCGATGCCCGCCCAGGACAGCAGCTGGCCGACCAGATCATTATCGGCGCGGAACAGCTCGAAGGCCTTGGCGAAGTGACGTCGTGCCGGATCTAGCGGATGGTGGTGCATGCCGAGCCAGTAAAGTAGCCAGGGGGAAGTTTCCCGGATATGCTCCGGCAATGCATGGATCCAGGCGGCAAGTGTCTGTCCGCGCCCCTGTGCCAGCAACGACTCGGCATTGGTGATACACAGGCGCGCAAGCGCGGGCCAGTCGCGTGCATCGCACAAAAGGGCCGCCGCCGGCTCGACCTCGTTTGCCTCGATGAGCACGCCGGCAGTCGCGATGCGCAGTGCGTCGAGTTGTTCCGGCGCGAGCGCGTCGCGGACGCGGGCTTGCAGGAATGCGCGGAACAAGGCGTGATATTCGTAGCCGGGATTCGGGCCGGCATGCGTCACAGTGAAATAATTGCGGCGCGCGAGATCGTTCAGTATCCGCAGGGCGCCTGATGCACCCGCGAGCCGCTCGGCCGCGGCCGGTGTCACCTTGAGCAGAAAGGCGGTGCTTAGCAGGATTTGTTGTGCTGTGGGATCCAGCTGGCTCAAAACCTCGTTTGCAAAGTAGTCAAACACCAATTTGCGGGTGTGTCCCGCGAGTGCCGGCAGTTGCGAGCGCGGTGTACGTCGCGCCTCGAGTAACAGCGTCAGGCCGGCGGCCCATCCGCTGGTTTCATCGTGCAACTCGTCCAGTTCAGTCCGATTGAGTGTAACGCGATGCGTGCGTGCGATGGCTCGTGCCTCGGCGTGCGTTACAGCAAGTTCGCTGCTGTCAATCACGGTGAACTGCCGATGCACCGCGAGCCGCCCCAGTGCTGCCGGTGGTTCGGTGCGGCTGATGATCACCACACTGATGTCAGCCGGAATGACGCTGAGACTATCGTACAGCAATGTCGATACCGGACTGTCCGCGGGCAGCTCCTGAAAGTTATCGAATACCCACAAGCATGGCAGTTTGAGTCTTGACGCCACCAACTCAAAGAAACGGCGCGCAAATACCGGAATTCCGTAGGCGTATTCAGGGGTCAGTGCCGGCAGTGGTTGCCGCCGGCGCGGGTTCGCACTCTGGGCCGCCCGCCCCAGATAGTGGAAGAATGTCGCGGGGTCGGAATCGTGCCGATCGACCTGAAACCACAGGCAGGGCAGTCCGCGTGCCATCAGATAGCTGCTTACCAGGGTGGTCTTGCCGGAACCGGGAGGTGCCTGAATCCAGATGATTCCGTGCTTGCGGCCGTTATCCAGGCGCCGGAACAGCCGGGTGCGAATTAACGTCCCAGGCGGGGGTTGCGGGCGCGTAATCTTGACAGGCGCAGGCGGTTTTTGCATGCCATTCAGCCGATGGACGCAGTCCGCAGGGGGCGGACTGATGGTATTTGCCGTGTTTCTGTTTCTTCTTGTCGCCGTACCCGGAACACTGGGTACGTTCCATGATTCCCGGAAAGACCAGTAACTTATTATCGGAATCTGCCTCCCAACTACTGCAGTTTCGCTCCTCCCGTCCAGTCCAGAAGTCGTCTGTACCCTATTTGTAAGTCGACATTGGTTAGTATGCCCCGGCCGTGGGTGAATACGCAACGCAAGCCCAGTCGGACATACCGCCATCCCGGGAGGGGCGGTCGTTGAGCCAAGACATTCAAGAAGCGTGGTCCAGTTGAAAGAATCTGGAGCGGCTTGTGTATTCAACCGCGCAAGCCGGCGAAGAACAACCGAACAACAATGCATGAAGAAGCTAAGACACCGAGGGGGGTAGTCCAAATGAACACCGTAAGCCCAAGACGCAGTTTCCTGATGATGATTCCGAC
>JAKBDW010000554.1:0-3817 GCA_021834245.1 Pseudomonadota bacterium | reverse complement strand
GCCCGGCGGCCGCTTCGTGGTCTGCGACGTGGGCGATGAGGCAGCGGTGACCAAGCTGGTGGCGTCGGTCGCCGCCGCCGAACAGCGGCTGGATGCATTGGTCTGCAACGCCGGCTTCATGATCCGCAAGCCGATCGCCGATCTGTCCCTGGCGGAATGGTCGTCCGTGCTGACCACCAACCTGACCAGCACCTTCCTGCTGGTCCGCGCGGCGGAGGCGCTGCTGCGCGCCGCCAAAGGGTCGGTGGTGACAATTGCGTCCTCCCGAGCGCGAATGTCGGAACCGAATACCGAGTCCTATTCGGCGTCCAAGGGCGGCTTGGTCGCGCTGACCCATGCGCTGGCGATCAGCCTTGGGCCGGATATTCGCGTCAACTGCATCAGCCCCGGCTGGATTTTGACCAAAGGGCCGGAACCGACCGCCGAGGAGCACGCCTTCCATCCCGCCGGCCGCGTCGGAGGCCCCGACGACATCGCCGGCTTGACCGCCTTCCTGCTCGGGGCCGACAGTGGCTTCATCACCGGGGCGGAGTTCGTCGTCGATGGCGGCGTGACCCGGAAGATGATCTATCCAGAGTAACAGCCCTTTCGCGGGAGCGCGGCATGAGCGGAACCATCGATCGCGAGGGATACCGCTACATCCCCGGACCGTTTCAATACTCCGCCGGGGTCGCCGCCCTGCCGGGTTATGCGATCGAGCGGGTGCGCTTCGCCAACCCCGTGCCCTTGATGGAAGGCTTCCGCCGGATCGAAGCCTGGCTCGGTCAGCGCAGGGTGCCCCTGACCGCGTTCTGTGCCTGCGAACTGCGCTCCCCGGCGCCGTTCACCGACGCCGGGTTCACCGCGTTCAACCGGGACTATGTCGGCACGCTGGAACGCTGGGGGATTTTTGCCAACGACCAGAATCCGGTGGCGCGCAGTAATGTCTGCCCGGAGATCGACCTGCCCGCGGAACCCGGTTTCCATGCCTTCTGCTATGTGGTGCCGGCGGCGAATGCCGAACCCTCGTTCGTCTGCGCCGGCAGCGGTGAGTCGCTGGAGGGCGCCGGACCGTATCGAGACAAGACAGTCCGCTATGGCGAGACCAGCCCCGACGCGATCGCCGAGAAGGCGCGCTACGTGCTGGGCGTGATGGAACAACGGATGGCGGCGCTGGGCGGTACGTGGGCCAGCGTCACCGGAACCCAGGTCTATACCGTCCATGATCTGTACCCGTTTCTGGCGTCGGAGATCGTCGCGCGCGGTGCCGCTCGGCATGGACTGACATGGCACTTCTGCCGCCCGCCAGTGATCGGCCTGAGATATGAGATGGACTGTCGGGCGGTGGCGACGGAGAGGGTGATCCCGGCGATGTCTGGGAACACCTTCTTTGAGGCCCTCTGGCGGTGACAGTCTCCTAAATCGTCCAAAGACCTTAGGTGTCGGGACACCATAGAAATGGCGCCTCACTCCGGCAACGCTGTCTATTCTCGGTAATCTGGTAGCGCGACCGTCGGTCAAACCATCCCCGTCAGGGTAATCCTTCAGAGCAATCTGGTTTGTGATTTAATCGTCCATGTCGTCGACATATAGGGGGGTCGCAGGCGATCTGTGCCTATGAATGGTCGTTCGCGATCAACCGGAGCGACGAGCGTCAGTTTGATGTGGGGCGAGCGGCGATATTGGGGGAGCACCGCCAATAATAACACATATTATACTTCTCTGACCCACGCGTTCGTGATAGGGAGTTGATCCTATCAGGAACGCGGTGCTGAGAGATGCCGGATTTTCCGCGCCTGGAGTGGGGAGCGGACGAAATGGCTGCGAATGGCGTGAATCTCGATGCGTTGATCCCGAGGGAGGATTTCGCGGTGGGAAACGGGATTGCCACCGGTGGTGATGAAAAGCTTCAAATCTCCCATTTTGAGAGCCGGTTCTTTGTCCCCTTTTTACGAAAACCGGAATTTCAGCGCGAAACAGTGCATTGGTCGCCGCAGAAGATCGTGGATTTGGTGATTGCGTTTCTCGATCGCCGCCTTATTCCCGCGGTCATCCTTTGGCGGGCTGGGCAGTATAACTTCGTGGTCGATGGCGCTCATCGCATATCCGCCCTTTTGGCTTGGATGTCTGATGACTATGGGGATGGCGAAAAATCGAAGAGGCTATTTGGCCCGATATTGCCTCCCGAGCAAACTGACCTGGCCAAAACGACGCGGGATATGATAGACAAGCAAGTCGGGCGTTTCGAATTGTATAAGGCCGCCGTGGAGCATCCCGGACTCCTCCCAGAAGGTGGGGTGCAAAGAACCAGCAATCTCAGCGTAGCTTACATGGTGGCCCAATGGGTGCCTGCCGTTACGATGGCAGCGGCAGAGGACTCATTTTTCAAAATCAATGACGCAGCTACGCAGCTTGATCCGACCGAAAAGCGGATTCTGCGAGCGCGAGGAAGTGCCATCGCGATTGCATCGCGCGCCATCGCTCACGCTGGAACAGGCTATCAGTATTGGTCCCATTTCAGCGAGGCCAACGCCAAGAAAACCAAGAGCGAAGCCGCAAAAATTTACGATTTGCTGTATCGCCCCCACCTGGACAAAGGACCTATTGATACGCTTGATGTGCCGGTTGCTGGGCGCGGTTATAGTGTCTTGCCGTTTGTGTTTGATTTGATCGGCTCTGTTGTTAATCTCAACATTGAGGACTCCACAAGAAAGAAAGGAGGCCCAAAAACCCGACGATCAGAAGAAGACTTCCCAAGGGACGAAAGTGGCGACGAAACCGTCCGGTATCTGAACCAAGTTGATACCGCGATTTCTCGGATTACTGGAAAAGAAGCTAAGTCTCTAGGTTTGCATCCTGTCGTCTATTTTTACACAATTGGAGGCACATTCCTTGCGTGGTCTCTTTTGGCCTGGATTAAAATTATTGATGATCTTTGTCAGAACGGCCGGATAAACGACTTCTGTCGTATCCGTCGCGAATTTGAGGCGTTCTTGTTAGGTGATAAGTGGGCCATGACGGAGATCGTTCATCAACATGGGAGTGGGCAACGAAGCACACCGCATCTTACAAAATATTGGACGTTCGTTTTGAGCAAGTTCATTGACGGATGTTCGGTTGATAATATTCAGCTCGAGATATCCTCACATTTTCCGCAATTGGCTACAAAGATCACGCGTGTTCGGCAACCTGGAGAGAACAGCAAGAGAAGTTTCAGCCGATCAACTAAAACTGCCGCAATTTGGCAATCTGCATTGCCGGGTGCGCCCAGATGTGCAATTTGCGAAGGTCTTTGGCATCGCAATTCAATCCACATCGACCACAAAAGCGACAAGTCAATGGGTGGAACCGCACATCCTGAAAATTCCCAAGTTACTCACGCCTATTGCGATTCGACGTATAAGTATGTTGTCGCTAGAGGGGCTGATAAGGCTATTTCTGTTAGTGGTCTTTCGGCTTCGGCTGCTCTGGAAGATTAACGATGCGCCTAAATGCCCGCACAAAATCTTTAGGGTCCTCCGACGCCCCAAATTTCCTTGCCGCTTCGATGAAGCGGTCGCGTTGTGGTTTCTCGTCGGGCGGCGGCGGCTTACGTGCTGGCATACCGTTAAGTCTCCATCCACCTCGAATAGGTCGATTTGCCGAGGATCACGCATGACCCGCGAGTCTTGCTTCATGTTCGTCGGTCTCTCCAATGTCTCGCCCCGGTCAGTCGATTGTCCCTGTACGAGTCGGTCAATGGGTCAGCCGCTTGCTGACGACACCCTTCACAACCGGATCGACGTGCATTTCGTCGTCCGCGCCGGGCCGGCCCCGGTTGCTGTCACGGAAGTCGAGT
>JAKBDW010000336.1:0-3818 GCA_021834245.1 Pseudomonadota bacterium | reverse complement strand
CTTCAATCTGCCGCAGCAGATTCACGATCTGCTCCGGCTTGTATCGTTTTATCGGCATACCAGCGTTCCTCCAGAGTGGATTCTCGCTCACTCCCGCTGGTACAAAAAACGCCAGTCACGTCAGAATTGACTGTTGTCTTAGGCGTGCCTAGACTCGGAACCGACGGTGCCCCGCGCGATCTTGCAGGTGTATCACTTTTCCCCGCCCTGTAAGCTACCCCGGGGCATCGTTGACGGGATAGCGGATAGGGACGGCAAAAAGGGACCACCCCGCGCGTGCTTGCAATCAAAAAAAGTAGTTATCCCCGATTCGCTAGAGGTCTTTAATCAGCATCATCATTCGGCGGACTTCATCGTCGGTAGGCTCTCTGGCAGTTCTGCGAATATGTTCGCGCATCATTTCAACGTAATTTCCGACATGTACGAGTTGGTCTTTGCCGTTATCTTCCCCGATTCGCTGACACCGAATATGGATGCGATAAGCCATCTTCCTTTTGGAATCACCGATCTGCACTTTAATGACCTGCGGATGTTGATCCGTCAAAATCACCTCAATCCCGTTCTTCTGGGCGAACTCACAAATATGTTCCATCGCGAGGGCGCGACCCAACCAGTCCAGTCCCTGCTCCTTGTACTGTTCATACCTTTTCGTCGCCCCTTCATCGTAAACAGCCGAGATCTCAGTCAGCAAAGTGAAAGATAAGTCAGAATTGGATTCAATAATCGTATAGTCGATCCGAAAAAGGCCTTCCACGTAATCCCATGTCTCTGACCAATCGATTTGCGACTTGCCGGTCTTCACGTGCCCTTGGTCGATTTTAGTTACTTTTGCGACGGCCTCTACAAGGGCCTTCAAACCTGTATCGAAATCTTTTCGGAAATCCGCATACATTTGTCCGCGCAAGAACAGGGGAATTTCACAATCCTCGACGAGCACTGGAAGAACGATCACTTTCTTTTCGTCAAGTTCACGCATCAAACCCGCGTTCAATTCCTTCTTACACCACTCGGACGCAACCGATGCCTTTGAAAGTACGATGAGCAAGGCGCTCGAACTCTGAATCGCTTCTTGCACGCGGTTAAGAATTGAATCACCCACGTTCAATTCCCAGGTATCGACCCAAACATGTGCGCCGTGTTTAACAAGATTCAATGCCAACTCATCGACGAATGCTTTGTCTGCATGTGAGTAACTAATAAAGATCGGCATTGAGCATTGCCCTCAGTTAGTGCGGATACTCCTATTTGTATTCCCGGCGCAGTTTATCAACTCGGATCGTGGCGCAGCTAGTGATATCGTTGGGTGATGACAATAGTCTCGGATAACTCCCCAAGAGCGCCACTAGGGCGAAGTCAATTGGCTCGGGAAGATCTTTTGCGGCACACTACAATTTTTCTCAACTCAACAGGTACAAACGCCACCGCCACATTGGCCATGCTGCAACAGGGAAATCAATTTTTTCTACTCACCGCTCAGCACGTAGCAAGGATGATTGAAGAAAAGAGAGAGAAATGGTTTTACCAGAATCCGGAGCGGGTCGTAAAGTATCTAAACCATCCGCCTATAAGAACTGATCTCGGGAAAGAGGGATTATATTCACAGGATTTGACCCTGTTAGAGCTTCACGCTGAAGACGCGGCTGAGATGGTTCGCTTGGGATTGAGTTTCTATGATTTGAGGACGTCGCAATATTCGTCGGATGAAGAATATGGACCCGATTATTTCATTATCGGAGCACCAAAATCTGCAGAAGTCCTAGCTAATAGTGAGTTGAGCTTCGAAATTCGGTGTGTGGGCGTAAATATCTTGCATGAGGTCGGGGTAGACGACGCAACGAGGTTTGCAGAAGTCGAAGCGGTTGAAGCGGACTATAGTGGGATGAGCGGAGGAGGATTATGGGAGATTTCATATCCTGGCTCCGGTGGTCATAGGGTTTTTCTCGTGGGAGTTGTTGTTCGAGAGCCCCAACGGTTGCAATCAACCGTGGATACTTGCTCGTCTGTTGGCTCCACTACGATTCGATGCAGCTCACGAGAATCAATTAAAGAGTTGGTTGCAAGGGCTCGTTCCCTAGTTCTAGGAGCGGACGAACAGAATAGCTAGATCTGCAATTGCAAAGGTCGGACCCACAACTAACCACCCATTTGAAGCATTGCCTTACTTGTCCGGTTAGGGCGTTAATCAGAACTTGGCATGTGACTGGCGCTGCCCTCTCCCGAAAATCATCAGTAAACACCAGCCGACTTTTCAGGACTTAAGGGCCGTACACCAGCGGTTGAGAATGGCGAGGGCATCCAGTATCATCTTCGATATGGCTAGATGCACAGCACCCGTAAGGGGCCATCGCTCAGCGAGCGCCAGGGCGAATTGCCCTGCATGCGGTAGCCGCTCTGGCCGCTACAGCGGCTACAGTAGCTACGGGTCATACTCGGCCCCGTCCTACTCCGGGTCGGGGAGCAGCGGGGGCGGCCGGAGCAGCGGCGGCGGGTCTGGCAGCAGCGCAAGGCCGCGCTGGTCGCGAGCCGGTTCGTCCGTGGCGTACACGCCTGGCGAGGTGCGGGCACTCACGCCGGTCCGCGAAAGCGTCGAAAAGCGAGCGCAGTTGCCTGAGTTTCGGGACATCTTTCTCTGCCATGCGTGGGACGACCGGCAAGGGGCCGCCAAGGAGCTGCACGATCTGCTCGAGTCACGCGGTGTCTCGGTCTGGTTCAGCGAGAAGGACGTTGCGCTTGGTACCCCATTGCTTCGCGAAATCGACAAGGGATTGGCGAAGTCACGGGTCGGAATCGTGCTGGTGACCCCTGCGCTGCTGCGCCGCCTCCGAGGAGAGGGCATCGCCGACAAAGAGCTTTCGGCGCTCCTAGCGCGTGACCTGCTCGTTCCAATCGTGCACGAAACGACGTATGAAGCTCTCCGCGAGGTCAGCCCCCTGCTCGGCTCGCGAAGCGGCCTGAGCACCGCAGAAGCACCGATGGCGGACGTCGCGGCCAAGCTCGCCGAGCTGGTCGCCATCTAGTAACGACAAACGCGCTTGTGTCTACCAATTCAATTCCACTTGGACGTATAGTCGGATTATCGGACAAGTGACCACTAGTACCGGCTGACCACTACTACGACCGCAGCCCGATCACGACTTTCGCAAGCGTCGATGTTTTGACAGTCTTCCCATGAACAATCGCCCGCAGCGTTTTGCGATCTAGCCCCGTTTCCTTCGTTCTTTTTCGTAATGCCTTCGCGCGAATCTCTGTGATTAATCCTTTGTTCGCAGCCACACGTCCACCGTCGTAGCGAATGCACACATCGTCGATGTTTTCGATGAATTCGTCTTTGCCTTGCTCAAACCGCGAGATTTCTTTTCCGATGCAGTGGTGTAAACCTCCTTTAATCGTCATTCGTTTCAGCAGGCCGCGTGTGTGGGGCTTGCACGGCTTCGCGTCCGGTCCGAGCGATTTTGTTTCCGGGTGTTGAATATAGCCGCAGAGAACATCTCCCAAGGTGATTACGTCCGCTCGTGAGAGTTCGTCCAGTCGATAGCTCTTTCCATTGCGCGTGTTGATACAGCGAGACCGCGTCCACCCTGTGCGGTTTTTGTTGAAGGGGGTGAGGAGCGTAAGTTTAAGTGCGTCTCGCGTTCTAGGATGCAGGACGAATCCGAACGGGCTAGCTTTACCTTTCATCTGATCCAAATAGTGAGGTGTTGAGATTCTCATCTTCATCATTGCGGGCAATTCGACCCATGCCGGTTGGTTGTCGATGGGTTTCGCTCCAACAGGGTCGATAGCTCGCCCGGCAACCATTAGAACGTTGAATTCCGGAT
>JAKBDW010000110.1:0-3840 GCA_021834245.1 Pseudomonadota bacterium | reverse complement strand
GAGGCGTGCGACGGGAAAGATGCATTGACCAAACTAAATGGTCAGAAGATCCACCTCATCGTCAGCGATGTGAATATGCCAAACATGGATGGCATCACTTTCGTCTCCGAAGCCAAAAAGAAGCCAGAGTACAAGTTCACGCCGGTGATCATGCTTACCACCGAGGCTGGCGAGGACAAGAAGCAAGCCGGCCAAGCTGCGGGCGCCAAGGCATGGGTTGTCAAACCCTTCCAGCCGGCACAAATGCTGGCGGCAGTGTCGAAGCTGGTAGCCGCCTGATTCAATAAATCGACGAAAGGGGATCGCGTGGCATCCAGCGAATACAAGGCAAGCGACGATAAAGTCAAATTCGCCATAGATGGCGAAATGACCATTTACCGTGCTGAAGAGCTAAAAGAGCACATCAGGATGGCTCTTTCAACAAATCGCGACGTTGAAATTGATTTGTCGCGGGTCACCGAAATCGACTCTGCCGGGTTGCAACTCATGCTCTCGTCCAAGCTCGAATCGATCGTGCGTAGCACGCAACTGAGCTTTGTCGGGCATAGCCAGGCGGTTAATGAAGTACTGGATATGTGCAATCTGGGAAGTTTTTTCGGCGACCCTGTTGTCATTAATTAACGCTTTCGCTGGAGACCGATGATGAATCTGGACGATGCACTCAATACTTTCGTGATTGAGGCTAAGGAATTGCTGCTAGACATGGAAGAATCGCTGCTTGGTATCGAGCGTGGCGAAGCTGATTCGGATGCAATCAATGCCATTTTCCGTGCGGCGCATACCATCAAGGGGTCGGCCGGTTTGTTCGGTCTGGATTTCGTCGTTTCGTTCACTCATGTTGCCGAAAGCGTGCTGGACAAGGTGCGCGCGGGCGAGCTGGCAATGGACGGCGAAATGGCCGAACTCATGCTGGATGTCTGCGACTATCTTTCCGTACTGATTACCCACGTAGCCAAGGGAGAAACGCCGGACGGCGCGACTGCTGCCGTCGGCACCGGACTGGTCGTGCGGCTGAACGCCTATCTCGATGTGCAGCCTGCTGCCGCCTCTCTCCCGGTGCAGCAGGAGGTGTGCGTCGAACGCGAATCGGGCGAATCGGTAGAAAGCGATTACTGGCATATCTCGCTTCGGTTCGGCAAGGACGTGTTGCGCAACGGCATGGATCCGCTCTCTTTCATCCGCTATCTCGGTACTCTGGGGCGCGTGATCAATATCTACACGGTCGTGGATGCCTTGCCGCCGTTGAACAATATCGATGCGCTTACTGGGTCCGGCCGGCCCTTGGGTGTTCTCGATCCGGAATCCTGTTATCTCGGTTTCGAAATCGCATTCGGCAGCGAAGCCGATAAAGCGACCATCGAGGGAGTATTCGAGTTCGTACGCGAAGATTGCCAGATCCGCATCCTCCCGCCGCACAGCAAGATCCGCGAATTCCTGAAACTCATCGAGGAATTGCCGGAGGACGAAATGCGCCTGGGGGATATTCTCGTCAAGTGCGGCACGCTCACAGAGAGCGAATTGACGCATGCGCTGCGCATTCAGGCCGGCGGCGGGTTGCATCCCATCGGCGAAGTGCTGGTGGAACAGGGAATGGTGGAAGCGCCGGTTGTTCAAGCTGCGCTGGAAAAACAGAAACAGGTCAAGGAAAACAAAAACTCGGAAGCCAGCCTTATCCGCGTCGATTCCGAAAAGTTGGACCAACTCATCAACCTGGTCGGCGAGTTGATCATTGCTGGCGCTGGCACCACGCTTATTGCCCAGCGAGCCGGAATACCAGAATTGGCCGAGGCAACCGCCACCATGTCGCGCATGGTGGAAGAGGTGCGCGATTCCGCCCTTTCGCTGCGCATGGTGCAAATCGGCGCCACTTTCAATCGTTTCCAGCGAGTCGTGCGCGATGTCAGCAGGGATCTGGGCAAGGACATTCGCCTGGAAATCGGCGGTGCGGAAACAGAACTCGACAAAACGGTAGTTGAAAAAATCGGCGATCCGCTTACCCATCTGGTCCGGAACAGCATGGATCACGGCATCGAACCGGCCGAGCTGCGCATTGCCCGCGGAAAGCCGGCCCACGGCACGCTCAAGCTGAACGCCTATCACGACTCCGGGAGCATCGTCATCGAAGTATCGGACGATGGCGGCGGTCTCAACCGGGACAAGATTCTGGCCAAAGCGATAGAGCGTGGCTTGGTCAAGGCCGACCAGCAGCTTTCGGACAGGGAAATCTACAACCTGATTTTTGAGGCCGGGTTTTCTACCGCAGAAACGGTGAGCAATCTCTCCGGGCGCGGTGTGGGCATGGATGTCGTGCGCCGCAACATCCAGGAGTTGCGCGGTTCGATCGATATCGAATCTGAAATGGGAAAGGGCGCAACCATGCGCATCCGCCTGCCGCTCACCCTGGCGATCATTGACGGCTTTCTGGTCGGCGTCGGCAGTGCCGCCTACGTTGTACCGCTGGACATGGTGGTTGAATGTATCGAATTGCCACCGCAAGGCTCGGGACAGGGCGATAACGACTATCTCAACCTGCGCGGCGAAGTGCTGCCTTACATGAGACTGCGCGAACTGTTCGAGGTCGAGGGCGAAGCCGGCCGCCGCGAAAATGTGGTGGTCGTGCAATACGCCGGGAAAAAGGCCGGTCTGGTGGTAGACAACCTGATGGGTGAATTCCAGACCGTCATCAAACCGCTGGGCAAGGTGTTCGGCGGCGTGCGCGGACTGGGCGGTTTCACCATCCTGGGCAGCGGCGAAGTGGCGCTGATACTGGATGTGCCGCGCATGCTGCAGCAGAGTGCAGCGAACGAAATGGCGGTTGCCGGATAAGCGACAGCTCAACCAGGCACGAGATAAGGGAAAAATAGCGTTTACTAAGGAGAATGAAATGACAGTCGCACAACGTTTGTATCTGCTGGTGTTTTCGGCGGCACTGGGCTTGTTTGCCTTGGCCGGGGTAGGTTATTACCAGATCGACAAGGTGTTCGATTCGGCCAATTACGGCAACATCAACACCGTGCCTAGCCTGATCGTGCTGAACAACGGCCTGAATTCGTTCGGCCAGTTGCGGGTGGCTGTTTATCGCTACGTGCTTTTTAACGAACCTGAAGCGCGTGCGGAAAACGAAAAGATACTCAAGGATGCGCAGGCAGCAACAGCCCAGGCTTTCGGCAGATATGAGACCGACGGCTGTCTGGGGGCCACTTGCGTTTCGGACGACAAGGACAAACAGTTGCTGATGGCAAACAACGCGGCACTGGCTGCGTACGAGGAGGCGAACAAGAACGATCTGGCGCGGCAACAGTTGTCGCTGGGTGTGTCTGCAGCAGGCAAATTGGGCTCTGGCATCGAAGAACAGATTGCCTATAACGAGCAGTTGGGCAAAAAAGGCGCCGAAGCCGCAGTCTCCGCCAAAAATACTGCGCTCACGACCTCCATTATCGTTACGGTGGTGATCCTCGCCATCGTGGGGGCGATGGGTTTACTGATCGTGCGCAACCTGCAGCGTCAGCTGGGTGGCGAGCCCGCCTATGCGGCCGAAGTGGTAGGCAAGATTGCGGCGGGCGACATGACCGTGAATGTTCAAGTCCGTCCTGGCGATACCGGCAGCATGCTGGTGGCGATCAAGGGAATGGCGGAAAGACTTTCCCAGATCATCGGGGAAGTGAATGGGGCGGCGGCCAACATAGCCTCGGCCTCGGAAGAGGTATCCGCGACGGCGCAGAGCATGAGCCAGGCGACCAACGAACAGGCGGCCTCTGTGGAAGAGACATCGGCCTCGATCGAACAGATGGGGGCTTCGATCAACCAGAACAGCGAGAACGCCAAAGTCACCGATGGCAT
>JAKBDW010000029.1:0-3859 GCA_021834245.1 Pseudomonadota bacterium | reverse complement strand
GGGCAAACGAATGATGACAAGCTTACGAATTAAGTCTGTGTTGCAACGCACGATCACCCCGTTGGTCTATTTTTCGCTGGCAGAGCATTTCCAACAGGCGGGATGGGGCAAATGCCGCGCGTACCTCGACGCGCTATGCTTGCAGCGGGGCCGAACGGCGACGCTTCAGGAACTGGTCGCCGCCGACAGTCGGCCATCGCGCGATCCTGAACACCGAAAACCGTCGCCTATCGGGGCTCGATGGCGCGCAAATGCCGACCAACCGCCAGGCGAGAACCCAGCCAGCCCAGGACGGCACCACCCAGAAGGAGTCCGGCCACCGCATGTAAGCCGAGGCCGTCCAGTTCGAAACGGCTGCCATACAGGCCGGCGAGGTCGCGAACCGGGCGCGACAGCAGGGCGAAGCTAGCAGATACAAGCAGCCAGGCCAGCAGTGCACCCAAGCCCCCCTGAAACAGACCAGCATAAAGAAACGGTCGGCGTATGAAGGTATCGGTGCCGCCAATGAGCTTGATAACCTCAATTTCAGTGCGCCTATTAAGGATTGCCAAGCGGATTGTGTTACCCACTACCAGAAGCACCGCAATCGCTAGAAGAGACGCCAGTATCAGGACGCCGCGCTGAGCCAGGCGCAGCATCGCATCCAGCCGTCTGACCCATTCGAGGTCGAGCTGCGCAAGGTCAACGCCGGGCAGCTTACCTAGAGTCTGGACGAGCTGTTCAAGTTCCGCCGGTTTTGCATGTTTGGAAGCCGGCCGCACAAGCAATACTGCCGGCAAGGGATTGGAGTCCAAGGCGTCGAGCGCATTGCCAAATCCGGACAGTCGTTTGAACTCCGCCAATGCGGCGTCGGGCGAGATATAGCGAACGTGCCCCACCTCGGGCATGGCGCGTATCTGATCGGCCAGCGCATGCGCTGTATTTTCCGAGGAATTGAGCTTCAGAAATAGGGATATCTGTGCGCCGGTATCCCAGCCGGTGGCGGCGCGCTGCAGATTGCCGAGCAGTACGTAGAGGGCGGCGGGCAGCGCCAGTGTGATTCCAATTACGGCAATTGTCGTGATGGTGGCGAATGGAGCGCGCGCCAGTTCGCCGATGCTGTAGAAAAACACCTGCATATGCCGCAAAACGTAATTCTTCATTCCGATCGTATCCCGCTGTCCAGGGCAAGCTCTCCATCCTTGAGTGCCAGTACGCGCTTGCGTACGCGTTTGATCTGCCGCAGGTCATGGGTGGCGATGACAACGCTCACGCCATGCTGATTGAAGTCGTGGAACAGATCAATGATCTGGTCGGACAGCTCCGCATCAAGATTGCCAGTGGGTTCATCCGCAAGCAGAAGTGCAGGTTTATTCACCACCGCGCGCGCGATGCCGACGCGTTGCTGTTCGCCGCCGGAAAGTGTTATGGGATACATTTTTTCCTTGCTGAGTAACCCCACCTTGTCCAGCGCCGCCCGTGTGCGCCTGCCGATTTCCTGATGTGACACGCCGGATACAATAAGGGGCAGAGCGACATTGTCGAATACCGTGCGGTCATATAGCAGCTTGTTGTCCTGGAATACTATGCCGATTTCGCGACGGAAATAGGGAATGCGGCGGCGTGGAAGGCGCGCCAGATTCTTGTTGTTGACTATCACTTGGCCACGCGAGGCGTGCTCGATCAGGGTAATGATCTTGAGTAGAGTACTCTTCCCGGCGCCGGAATGACCGGTAATGAAGACCATCTCATTGTCCGCCATTTCAAAGCTGACATTGCGCAGCGCATCGAAGCCGCCGGGATAGCGTTTGGAAACGTTATTCAGCTGAATCATTTCAGGTTAGCGAGTTGTGCCACGTAGTGAACAAGTAAAGTATGTAGTTATGTAAGAAATAATGCACGATCCTATTTATTTGCCATAGTCTTGTATCAGTCGGTCAGCGGCAATATAGCGTCGACAAATTCCTCCGCATCGAATGTACGCAGATCCTCAATTCCTTCGCCGACTCCAATGAAGCGGATGGGAATGGCCGTCTTCCTGGCCATTGCGAACAGTATGCCGCCTTTGGCTGTGCCGTCCAGTTTGGTAAGGCAGAGCCCAGTCACTTTGACCGCCTCGTGAAAGTGCGCGAGTTGCGCCAGCGCATTCTGGCCAATGCCTGCATCGAGTACCAGCAATACCTCGTGCGGAGCATGCGCGTCAAAGCGCGCGATGACCCGGCGAATCTTTTTCAGTTCATCCATGAGGCCGGATTGAGTATGCAGGCGTCCGGCAGTATCAATTATAAGCACGTCGACCTGGCGAGCGATTGCTGCTTGCATGGCATCGTGCGCCACGGCCGCAGCATCTGCGCCGCCGGGTTGCGCAATGACCGGGACAGAATTGCGCTCGCCCCAGGTTTGTAGCTGTTCGACCGCCGCAGCACGAAAGGTGTCGCCGGCTGCAAGCATTAGACTATGACCCTCGGCTTTAAGGTGGTGCGCAAGCTTTCCGATTGTCGTGGTCTTGCCGGCGCCGTTTACGCCGACGACCATGATCACATATGGGCGCACGTCATGCGCGACCGTGAGGGGTTTAGCGCACGGGGCGATGATTTCCAGCATGGCGGTGCGCAGCTGCGCATAGAGCTGCGCCGGTTCGCGCGCAGAGGCGGCACTTACCTGTGCGAGGATGTCGCGCGTAGCTTCAATACCCACGTCGGCGCTGAGCAGCAAGGCCTCAATGTCCTCGACGAGCGCCACGTCGAGAGCCGCGTGGCCTCGCACCAGCCCCGCAAGGCGCTGCCCCAGTCCGCGGCGCGTGGCGGCAAGACGCTCGCCGATGCGGTTCAGCATTCCGCCGCCGTTTGTGTTGCGCACCGCTTTGTCGAACAGACCCATTGGCATTACAAGGTTGAAAACGATGGGTTATCCTATCATCCGCATCCCTATCCGTTAAAGGAAACATGATGTCCTTGAGGCCAAAAAACGCGATTGTCCCCGCACCGATGCTGGCTGCCTGCGCCCGCGAGCGTCAAGGCGCTCCCGGCCGCGAGGGTGTAATGCGCGACGGCGCTCCAGGTGATGGGCGCAAAATAATGGTGCGGAAGGGGAACCGCTCACGAATGAACCTCTCACCGCTGTGGAATCGGCTGGGCATCGCGGATGGGAAATCGGGATACACGGGCATCTTGTGCGAAGTTGAAGCAGCAAGTTTGTCTCCGGTTCGCTACGCGATCCGCTTCCGCGCGAGCCCCGGCAATCGGGTCACCGCGATCGTTGGCTGCAATGACAGGTAAACGCCCGCCTAATGCCGGACCCGGTTACGTTCGCATCATCGGTGGCAGCTGGCGCAGTCGGCGATTGAGTTTGCCGAAAAGCGAAAGCGTTCGGCCGACTCCCGACCGCGTGCGTGAAACATTGTTCAACTGGCTGCAACCGTGGATTGCCGGGGCGCAATGCCTGGATCTTTTCGCCGGTAGCGGTGCCTTGGGTCTTGAGGCACTTTCGCGCGGCGCACTGCGTGTCGTGCTGGTCGAGCAGGATACGGTCGTGGCGGCCGCTCTCAGGGCCAATGTCGAGCGCTTGATGGCGTCTGGTGCCGAGATTATTGCCGGTGATGCAGTCACTTACCTGCGTGGTGCGGCGCGGCCATTTGATATCGTGTTTCTGGATCCGCCCTATCAAAGCGGCCTTCTCGCGACCTGTTGTGCGCTGCTGGCGAAGGGAGGTTGGATCCGGCCAGGCGGACTGATCTATCTTGAGGCGGCAAGCGGAGAGCCGCTGTTGCTGCCGGATTCCTGGACGTTACTGCGCAGCAAGCATGCCGGACAAGTCGGCTACCACCTGGCACAATGCGCACCGTAGCTCGCCGTCTGGAACGAGTCCACATCATTTCGGT
>JAKBDW010000108.1:0-3867 GCA_021834245.1 Pseudomonadota bacterium | reverse complement strand
TCTCCTTCGTCTTTTGGTCAAGACTCGGAGATTCACTCCGACCGTCGTATAGGTCAAACCTTGGTGAGTCCCCCGGCATAGCCGGGGGTTTACCTCACTGAATTACCTGTCCGGCCAGATCGTCGATTTCCAGAAAGACAATACGTCGGCTTGGAACCCACAGCTCGGATTGTTCTACCAGCCATCTGCCACCGACGAGATTCACGCCACCGTTTCGCGCAAGAGCCGCTTCCCCACCATCAAGGACAGATACTCCTACCGTCTCGGTACGGCGATACCGAACGCGGCACTGCAAACTGAAACTTCAACCAACTATGAGCTCGGTGCTTCGGGCCTCGTCGCCCCCAATACCAGGCTCGATGCGGCGGTGTTCTACTACGACGTGCAGAACATGATCCAGGCTGTCGCCATCACACCCGTCACGTTGTGTGGCGCAACGGCCACAGTCTGCACGCAAATGCAGAACGCCGGTAACGTGCGCACCAAGGGCACGGAACTCGGAGTCACCAACACGCTGACGGAGACCGTGGAGATCGGTGCCAACTACACCCTGCTCATCCGCACCAACGTGAGCAACCCAAGCATCATTCTTACCGATGTGCCGAACCGCAAGCTGTTTGCCTATACCAAATGGCAGGCCAGCGCGCCGTTGAGCCTGCTCGGCAGCGTGGAAGCGGACTCGTCTCGCTACAGTTCCTCAGACGGCAAAAGGCTTGCCGGCGGTTTCGGCATCGCCAACCTCAAGGGCATGTACCAATTCAACCAGGCATGGTCTGCCGAATTCGGCGTCAACAACCTGCTGGACAAGAACTACATGCTGATCGAGGGCTATCCGATGGAAGGCCGCAATTACTTCGCCAACGCCACCTTCAAATTCTAGGAGCATAGCCATGTCAAAAATCAAATGGATCCTGACCGCCTGCCTGCTGCTGATGTCGCAACTGGCCTGCGCCGCCGAGAAGGTGGTCGTACTGTCCAGCTACCCGCAGGAAGTCATCACGCAATTCGAGGCGGCGTTCGAGCAGGCCTATCCGCAATACCGCCTGGAGATCCTGTGGCGGCAATCGCGCGATGCGATGACGTACTTGCACCAGCCGCACAGCGCCGTGGACGTGTACTGGACGCCGGCTCAGCGCAATTTCGAGGTGCTGGCCAAGGAAGGCGCATTCCGCAAATTGGATATCGACCTGAGCGGCCTCCCGAAAAAGATCGGTGGTTTCCAGATATCGGATCCCGATGGCTATTACGTTGCCAGCGAAACGGCCGGTTACGGCATGGCCTACCATCCCGCCGAGTTGCGGCGGCTGGGGTTGCCCGTGCCGACCGACTGGAAGTCGCTGGCTGCACCGGCTTACAGCGGCCATGTCGTTTTGCCGATCCCTTCCAAAGTCGGCTATGCACCCATGTTGGTGGATACGCTGCTGCAAGGCTACGGATGGGAGCAAGGCTGGAGCGCGCTGGAGCAGGTGGCGGCCAATGCCAACCTTGCCGATGCGGGAGCCACTTTCATTTCGGACGACGTGGGCAGTGGGCGCATCGCCGTGGGCATGACCATGGATTTCTTCGCCGTCTCGGCGATCGCCAACGGCAAACCCTTGCGCTTTACCTATCCTGAAAAAGTCGGCTACTCCCCAGCGCATGTGGCGATTTTCCGCGACGCGGCGAATTCGGAAGGCGCACGCGCATTCGTCAGCTTTGTCTTGTCCGAACAAGGGCAAAAACTGCTGTTCCATCCCGACATCCGCAAATTGCCCGTACTGCCGGCGGTCTATGCCGCCAAGCCGGATGGCTATTTCGATCCGTTTTCCGCGGCGCAGCGCGCTTCCTATGACTATGACCTCGCTACTGGCCTGAAGCGACAGGAACTGGTCGGAGCGCTGTTCGACGCATTGATCACGCGTCACCACACTGAATTAAAAGCGATGTGGTCTGCGATCCATCAGGCAGAACAAAAAGCCCCGGGCGATCCGCGCTTGCAGGAAGCAAAACAAAAAGCCAGCTGGCTGCCGCTGACGGCGGCACAATCAAACGACGCAGCACTACAGCAGACATTCATCAAGCACGGCAGCCGTAGCGAAGCACTTGAGCAAGAGTGGGATACGGAAATTGCAGAGCATTACGCGCAAGCCACGCAGATCGCGCTATCGATATCGGGAGCCCAACCATGAAGCGATGGAAAGCTGTCTTGGTGGTATGCGTGCTGGCATTGGCACGCCCTGCAGTAGCCGAAGAATCCGATGTCACCACGGATGACGCCACGCGCGAAGCTTATGCCCAGCCGATACCCTCACTGCCCGAATCGGACCGGGCAGAATTCTTCAAGGGACGCAGCCTGGTGCGGCAAGTCTGGGTGATCCCGCCCAGCGAGAATCGCGAGATCGCCGGGCTCGGGCCTTTGTACAACCGCTTTTCCTGCATCGCCTGCCATGCGGGAAACGGCCGCGGGTTCGCACCTTCCACAGCGCAGGAACCGATGCGAACCATGCTGGTGCGCCTGAGCATTCCCGGCACGGACGAACACGGCGGCCCGAAACCTGATCCGGCTTATGGCGGGCAACTGAACGAGAACGGCGTGCCCGGTGTGCCGGGCGAAGGCAGGGCCGAAGTGCGGTATACCGAACACGCAATCCAACTCAAGGGCAGCGAGCAAGTCATGCTGCGCAAGCCCGATATCACCTTCGTCGATCTGGCATACGGCGATTTCCGCCCGACATACTGACCTCCCCGCGGGTCGCCCCTCCGCTCTACGGGCTCGGCCTGCTGCAGGCCGTACCGGAAGCAGACATCGTTGCCCTGGCCGATGCGCCCAAGCCAAAAGGCATCAAGGGCAAGGTCAATCGCGTCTGGGATGCGGAACAGCAGAAAACCGTACTGGGCCGTTTCGGCTGGAAAGCCAATGTACCGAGCTTGCGCCAGCAGATCGCCGGAGCATACGTCGGCGATATGGGCATCACCTCGCCGCTGTTCCCGGACGAGAACTGCACCGCAAAACAGGAAGCTTGCCGGCATTCACCTTCTGCCGGAAATCCGGAATTGAGCAAGGCACAACTGGACGCTTCCGAGTTCTATCACTTTGCTCTTGCCGCACCGCGTCAACGCAATACCGGGGATAAGCAAGTGAAACGCGGCTCAGTGCTGTTCAAACAGGCGCAATGCAGCGCCTGCCATGTGCCGCAATTGAAGACGGGCGAATTTGCCCCGCTCCCGGCGTTGTCGCACCAGACCATCCATCCCTATACCGATCTGCTATTGCATGACATGGGCGAAGCACTTGCCGACCATCGCCCGGATTACCTGGCCACAGGCCGCGAATGGCGCACCCCGCCATTGTGGGGAATCGCCCTCGCACAAAAGGTCGAACCGCGCGCCGGTTTCCTGCACGACGGGCGCGCGAGAACCCTGCTTGAGGCCGTGTTGTGGCATGGCGGGGAAGGGACTGAAGCGGCGCGCATGGTGGAAAATATGGCTGCGGACGATCGAAATGCGCTGCTCAGGTTTCTGGAGTCGCTTTGAGAATTCACCCTGATGAAACAGCGTGAAGATCGCCTGCCTGTCGCTCCCTTCTCGTCCTCGCGGAAGGGAGCGACACAACGCTCTCAAGGCACCTCATACCCGAACCCACGCATCACCGCGCGTGCCCTTTCGCCCTTCAGGAAAGCAAGAAATGCCTTCGCCGCAACCTGATCCTTCGCGCCGGTCAACAGCACCGCGCTTTGCAGGATGGGTTTGTGCAACTCGGGTGGCACCAGCCACCAGGAACCCTGATTCACCTTGCCGTCACGCATGACCTGGGATATCGGAATGAAAGCCAGATCGGCTTTCTCGGTCGCGGCCAACTGATAGGTCCGTGTGACATCCTCGCCCTTG
>JAKBDW010000458.1:0-3883 GCA_021834245.1 Pseudomonadota bacterium | reverse complement strand
GGGCATGGTGGCTCGGCGGCCGCACCGATTGCACGCAAGATCATGGATGAATATCTGCTAGGTACGGATGATCTCCAGAAGGAGAAGCAGTTGAAACTTACTCCGGCACACCCGATGTGAGAGTGCACACCATGGCTCGAACATCTTTTGACGCCGCAGACTTCACCCTTTGCGACCTCGAGTTTCTGTTCTAATCTAGGCATCATGAATAACTGGCAGCGTTGGCACATTGACAAACCGCTCTTCACAGGACTGGTGATGTTGTCATTCATCAGCCTGTTTGTTCTCTACAGCGCCAGCGGCGAAAACACGATGATGATGATACGCCACGGGCTGCGCCTCTTGCTTGGATTTGCGATTCTGATTGGAATTGCCCAGATCCGTCCGGAAACGCTGCGGCGCTGGGCCCCCTATGTATTCGGCATCGGACTGGTACTGTTGGTCGCAGTTCTGGCGTTCGGCTCTGTCAGCAAGGGCGCGCGCCGCTGGATCAATCTCGGTATCATGAGCTTCCAGCCTGCTGAAATGATGAAACTGGGCTTGCCCCTGATGCTCGCATGGTTCTTTGCGCGCGACTCCCTGCCACCGAAGGCGCGACACATGGCGCTCGGTGGCATTATCACAATGGTGCCGATTTTGCTGGTCGCCAAGCAACCCGATCTTGGAACCGCTGTGCTCATTCTGGGCTCGGCCCTCACAGTGCTATTTTTGGCGGGAATTAGCTGGCGCAGCATTGTCGTTGTGGTTGCCCTGGTCGCCCTGGCAGTCCCACTTCTGTGGTCTCACCTGCATGATTATCAGCGTCAGCGCATCATTACGCTGCTCAACCCGGCTTCCGACCCGCTGGGATCGGGCTACCATACCCTGCAGTCGATGATTGCCATCGGCTCCGGGGGATTTTTCGGCAAAGGTTGGCTCAACAGCAGTCAGGCTCACCTGGACTTCCTGCCGGAGAGTTCCACCGATTTCATATTTGCTGTTTTTGCTGAAGAATTCGGGCTCCTTGGGATCATCATCCTTTTCGGCCTTTACCTGTTCGTCATCGGACGCGGGTTGTTCATCGCGTTCTACGCCCAGGAGACATTTTCGCGCCTGCTTGCCGGCGGGCTGGCGCTTACTTTCTTCATGTATTTTTTCGTCAACATCGGCATGGTCAGCGGCATTCTTCCCGTGGTCGGGGTACCCCTGCCGCTTGTCAGCTATGGTGGTACCGCAACGGTCACCCTGATGGCGGCGTTTGGCATGCTTATGAGCATCCATACGCACCGCAAGATCGTGGCGCAATAATGTCCAAGAGCACTGACAAAAACCCAAGGCGTAGCGCATTCGCACACCATCTCGCCGAATTGCCGCGCATAGTGCTTCTGGCGCTGTGCGCCTGTCTGCCGATAAACGCCCGGGCCCTGGAGGTCGATAATTTTCCGAAGCTCAAATCGTTCGTTGCAGATATGGCCGCGAAACATGGCATGGCGGTTGCGCAACTGGATCAACTGTTCGCGCAGGTAGTCCTGCAGCCTCAGATTATTGAGGCAATGAACCGCCCCAAGGAAGGCCTCCCGCTATACAAGTACGACAGGATCTTTGTTACACCCGAGATGATTCGCGCGGGCATTAAGTTCTGGGACTCCAACTCAGCCGCTCTGGACCAGGCGCAAGCGGACTTCGGCGTTGACCCGCAGATCATCGTCGCCCTGCTGGGTATCGAAACACACTACGGCAAGAACGACGGCCAATTTAGAGTGATCGACGCTCTCACCACGCTAATGCTCGAATACCCGCAACGCAGCGAATATTTCCGCGGCGAGCTCGAACAGTATCTTCTATTGACGCGCGAGCTGGACATGGATCCGCTCGGCATCAAGGGTTCCTATGCCGGTGCCATCGGAGCACCGCAGTTCATGCCGAGCAGTTATCGCAGATATGCAGTGGATTTTGACGGTGACCGGCGGCGGAATATTCTGGATGGCAGCTCGGATGCAATAGGTAGCATTGCCAATTTTTTGAAGGCCCATGGCTGGAAACGCGGGGAACCGATTTGCGGCGGCCTCACTGCCAGCCCCACTGCATACTTCTGGCGGAGTACCGGCGATAGCGACAGCTTCACGTCTACCGCCCCTTCGGGGGAGATTCTGGCACCGCTGCTGCGGAATGTTGACCCGGACAGACTTGCTGCCCCGGTAACCATCGAGGAGAAGGCTGGAGCCAAATTGCGTTTCTGTTATGACAACTTTTTTGTCATCACAAGTTACAATCACAGTACCCACTACGCCATGACCGTTTACGAGCTCGCTCGTCAGCTCGATCGGGAGCACAATGAGGAGGAATATGAAGCGCTTCTTTCGCCGCCCACCGCTGCTGCTCCTGCTTCTGCTCGAGGCAGCCTGCAGCACCATGCCGCACACCGGCGGGTATTACGAAAACGACGGACCCGGGCGCAAACCGCTTATCGGTGTGTCGCACATCCCCGATGCGGTACCAAGGGCCGAACCTCTGAGCGCCACAGGCAACCAACCCTACACGGTGCTCGGAAAAACCTACTACCCGCTCAAAAGCGCGGCGGGCTACCAAGAACGCGGCATCGCCTCCTGGTACGGCAAACAATTTCACGGAAAACTGACGTCCGACGGCGAACACTACAACATGTACGCAATGACAGCGGCACACAAGACCCTGCCATTGCCGAGCTACGCACGAGTGACTAATCTCAACAATGGCCGTTCGGTGATTGTACGCATCAATGACCGCGGACCCTTCCTCGAAAACCGTCTGATCGACCTTTCCTATGCGGCGGCGGCCAAACTGGGCATTCTGGCCACCGGCACCGGGATAGTCGAAGTTGACGGACTGGCGCCACAGGAAACCACACCCAGGACCATTACAGCCGAAGCTGCCGTTCCTGATCCAAGCGCGCCGGCGGTTGAGTCTGACGCAAGAACACCTTTGCTCTATCTGCAGGTCGGCGCTTTTGCCAGCAGGAATAACGCCGAAACCCTACGCTCGCACCTGGAACAAGCTGACTTCAAAGCGGTGAAAGTCGAACATGCCCACTCGAGTTCTTTGTACCGGGTTCGCATCGGGCCGATCGCTAATGTCGAAGCGAGCGACAGGCTCGCGCAACGAATTGCTGCCTACGGAATTCACAATGCATATGTCGTGGTGGAATAAGCCTTTGCGCCGCGCTCGGGAATCGGGCGCTGTACCGGAATGTGACAGCCGCGCGCTTGCGCGAGGGTGGGTATCGAGTCGCAAGAGAATAGGCACGTTTGCCTTAGGATTGCTGGTACTTTGCACGCTGCCGGCCAGGGCGGCGCCATGGAAAATTCCCGAACCCCCGGTAGGGGCGAAATCTTGGTACCTCGTTGACTACAACAGCGGGCAGGTACTGGCCGAGCACAACCCGGACATGAGGCTTCCGCCAGCCAGTCTGACCAAGCTTATGATCGCGTACATCGTATTCAAAGATCTGCAGGATGGTCGGCTCAATCTCGACGATGAAGTTCCGGTGAGCGTCAAAGCCTGGCGCATGCCGGGTTCGCGCATGTTCATCCGTGCGGGCACCAAGGTAAAACTCACCGAGTTAATCAAGGGATTGCTCATTGAATCGGGCAATGATGCAGCTATTGCACTTGCCGAGTACGTAGCTGGCAGCGAACACAACTTCGTCAGCCTTATGAATGCGCAGGCGGCGGCACTTGGTATGACCAACACGCATTACGCGGATGCCACCGGTCTCCCGCACGCCGATCACTATTCTACGGCACGTGATTTGAGCATCGTTGCACGCGCCATTATCCACGACTTTCCGCAATACTATGCGCGCTGGGATTCGCGCAAGGAATTCAGTTACGACGGCATAACGCAACTCAACAGGAATACGCTTCTG
>JAKBDW010000354.1:0-3891 GCA_021834245.1 Pseudomonadota bacterium | reverse complement strand
CGCAATGTGTGAAAAAAACTGCTAAATCAGCAAGATGAGTGGCTGAAGAGTCTGCTTTGTGAAAACCCCTGTTCGTCCGCAGCCAGTATGGCTGGCGCACGAACAGGGCAGCTGCGACTAGACATCGAAACTGAGATCGTCGTCTTTTTCCGTGACGTGAACTTGTCCGCCTTCGGCGAGTTTGCCAAACAGCAACTCGTCGGCCAGGGGTTTTTTCACCTTCTCGCGGATCAGGCGTGCCATAGGCCTTGCGCCCATAGTCACATCGTATCCATGCTTGGCCAGCCAGCGACGTGCGCTTTCGTCGAATTCTATTGTAACGTTGCGTTCTTCCAGCTGCGCCTCTAGCTCCAGGATAAACTTGTCTACGACGTGGATGATGGTCACCTCGTCAAGCGCCTTGAATGCAATGATGGCATCCAGGCGATTGCGAAACTCCGGACTGAAAATACGCTTGATCGCATCAATGTCTTCCCCAACGTGATCCTGATGCAGAAAACCCATTGACGAGCGGCTCATGTTCTCGGCGCCGGCGTTGGTGGTCATTACAATGATGATGTTGCGGAAATCCGCCTTGCGACCATTGTTATCGGTCAACGTACCATGATCCATCACCTGCAGTAGCAGATTGAACACATCTGGGTGGGCCTTCTCTATTTCGTCGAGCAGCAGCACCGCATGCGGATGCTTCGTGACGGCGTCGGTCAGCAGTCCGCCCTGGTCGAATCCGACATAACCGGGCGGTGCGCCGATCAGGCGCGAAACTGTATGCCTTTCCATGTACTCGGACATGTCGAAGCGGATAAGCTCCAGGCCAAGTACGCGTGCAAGCTGGCGCGTCACCTCGGTCTTGCCTACACCCGTGGGTCCGGAAAACAGATACGAGCCAATAGGTTTTTCCGGCTGGCCGAGGCCGGAACGCGCCATCTTGATGGATGTCGCCAGAGCATCGATTGCTTCGTCCTGGCCGAATACGACCAGTTTCAGGTCGCGTTCAAGCGTGCGCAACGCCTTCATATCGGATGAGGACACGCTTTTTGGCGGAATGCGCGCAATCTTGGCCACGATGTCCTCGATTTCTCCCACGCCAATCGTCTTCTTGCGCTTGCTTGGGGCGAGAAGATGCACGTTGGCGCCAGCTTCATCAATCACATCGATAGCCTTGTCGGGCAGATGGCGGTCATTGATGAAACGCGCAGACAATTCCGCCGCAGTGCGCAGCGCCTGGCTGGTGTAACGCACCCCATGATGCTGCTCAAAACGTCCCTTGAGACCTTGCAGGATCTCCACTGTCTCTTCAACCGAAGGTTCCACGACGTCAATCTTCTGGAATCGCCGCGACAGCGCCCGGTCCTTTTCAAAAATGCCGCGATACTCCTGGTAGGTGGTCGACCCTATGCACTTGAGGTCACCGGAAGACAGTGCGGGCTTAAGCAGATTGGAGGCATCCATCGCGCCACCCGAGGCTGCGCCGGCACCGATGATTGTGTGAATTTCATCGATAAACAGAATCGCATGCTCATGTTTCTTCAGATGATGCAAAACGGCCTTTAGACGCTTCTCGAAATCTCCGCGGTATTTCGTGCCGGCCAGCAACGCACCCATATCCAACGCGTAGATCGTATTCTTCGAGAGGACTTCCGGCACTTCGCCATCCACGATCTTCTTGGCCAACCCTTCCGCGATTGCTGTCTTGCCGACGCCAGCCTCGCCTACGTATAAAGGATTGTTCTTGCGCCGGCGGCAAAGGATCTGAATTGTGCGCTGCAACTCGTGTTCCCGCCCGATCAGCGGATCGATTTTGCCTGCGCGTGCGCGCTCGTTGAGATTCACGGTAAAGATATCGAGCGGGCTGCGTTCCGGTGCACCACCGCCGTCTTCGCCTTCTTCAGGGGCAGGCAACTCGGGTTGCCCCTCGCCCGGAACCTTGGAAATGCCGTGCGATATGAAATTGACCACGTCAAAACGGCTGATATTCTGCTTGTGCAGAAAATACACCGCATGCGAATCCTTCTCGCCAAAGATGGCAACCAGCACGTTTGCGCCGGTAACCTCCTTCTTGCCTACTCCCTGCACGTGCAGCACTGCACGCTGAATTACACGCTGAAAACCGAGCGTCGGTTGGGTGTCGCTTTCACTGCCGGCTGGCAGGCTGGGAACACTGTCACTAAGAAACGTCTGCAGATTCTTGCGCAGTTCGTCGATATTGCCGCCACAGGCACGAAGCACGCGCGCCGCACTGGGATTGTCCAGCAACGCAGCAAGCAGGTGCTCCACTGTAATATATTCATGACGCTTCTCGCGGGCCTCCTGAAACGCCGCGTTAAGCGAAAACTCCAGTTCCTGAGACAGCATCTAGCTACCCTCCCGGACACTTTCCGGTATTTTAAGACTTGACCCCATCTGGTGCGCCGTCGTCAGCCACAGGCTCACTCCGGTTCCATCGTGCACTGGAGCGGGTGCTGGTTCTCCGAGGAGAAAACCGTCACCTGGCGCACTTTTGTTTCGGCAACTTCGTGCGTGTACACGCCACAAACCCCGATCCCTTTCTGGTGCACATGCAACATAATGCGCGTGGCCTCTTCCCGATTCTTGTGAAAGAAGCGCTCCAGCACCACGACTACGAACTCCATCGGAGTATAGTCGTCATTGAGCAGTATCACCTTGTACAGCTGCGGCTTCTTGAGCTTTGGCTTCGCTTCTTGAACGACGAGGCCGTCCGTGTACTGAATTTGTTTGTCGCTCATAAACCCATATTGCAAAGATTAGACCATGCCAAACGAGTATCTACATTCTGCGACCACTGTCTAAAATATCAAGACTTTTTGCGCACATCATGCTTTTGGCATGGTTTTTGGGGTCAAATCCGGGACCAGCCCTCCGGGCCGACCAGAACCGGCTGACAGAGGTACTACCTTCTTGACTTGATCAAAAAAAAAGGGAACATTGTCGGCGTGCGTACTTGATTTTACGCGAAAACTCGATCTCCAAGGTGAGATCGCCGATCCGGTATTAGGGACGCACGCTGGGTCTTGGCAAAAAAGAAATGGAGTGATGTTCCTGCTCCGTAGTGATCTAGGGGGATGTGGCATGGCAACAGGTACTGTTAAGTGGTTCAACGCCAGTAAAGGGTATGGGTTCATTTCGCCGTCGAATGGCGGTGATGATGTATTTGCCCATTTTTCAGCTATTGAAATGGACGGATACAAGACCCTTAAAGAAGGGCAGCAAGTTCAATTTGAAATCCAGGAAGGACCCAAGGGCCCGCAGGCGACTAATATCCGCTCGCTAGCGTAGTCTAGTATTCGTTAGTACACAGAATTCTTCTTCCTGAACCCGGCCTCGGCCGGGTTTTTTATTTTGTTTTGCCACGGCGAGACTTTACGCAAGCGCCGCTCGCAGCGCGGCGCTCAGTCTGATATGTTTTCCGTTGCGTCGAGCTCGAAAGGCGCTTCCTTCCCGTCCATTTCACGATACCACCGGACACCAACTGGAGAACCGCAGCCATGAACATCAAGAAGCTGGCAGACGGAAGCATCGAAATTGAACTTCACAAATCCAAACTCGCTCCGATTGCGCGTGCGATCATCGGACATGCTGAAGATATGCACAGCACAGTATTGGATTTTGCCGACATACTGCGCGCCGCGGGGTATGCAATGCGCGACAATTTTCGCCAACCTCCCCATGCGTGGGACGCTGGCGCCCGTCACCCAAGTATGCAAAAGTGAGGTCGCGGCCATGTTCATTCAAAACCAAACCAGCGAAACTTTGACCCTCGTACTGACCGCAACGCAGGCGCAATACCTGCTTGCAGGTCTGCGTGAACGACTTGATATTCTGGGCGAAGACGTGCGCGAGCTGGTCACGGAACTGGCGGCTGCCGGAGTG
>JAKBDW010000250.1:0-3913 GCA_021834245.1 Pseudomonadota bacterium | reverse complement strand
CTCCTTGGAAGGCCAACAGCAAAATCACCCTTGCCATCATGATGGCATTGAGTTCACACGCACTGTGTGGTAACGCGGATGCCGCCAGCGCAGCCGCCGCCAGCGGCGCTCAAGACAGCAGCGACGCGCAAGCCAATACACTGCAAGAAGTCACCGTCACCGCACAGCGCCGACGACAATCGATCCAGAATGTTCCAATAACCATTCAGGCAATCACCGGCGAGCGACTGAAGCAGCTCAATGTTCAGACCATCGACGACGTCGTGCAATATCTGCCCAACGTCCAGCTCGCCTCCAACGGTCCCGGACAGGGACAGATCTACATACGCGGTCTCGCGGCGGGCAATGCCGGCAACCAGTCGAGCGCCACGATCGCGCCGTTTCCGAACGTCGCGCTGTACCTCGACAATCAGGCGATGACCTTCCCAGGGCGAAATGTGGATATCTACTTCGTCGACATGAAGCGCATCGAGGTCCTGGAAGGACCACAGGGCACCCTATTCGGGGGGGGCGCTGAGGCTGGGGTCGTGCGCTACATCACCAACAAGCCGGTTCTCAATAGGACCACCGGTAATGCCAGCGCCACCTACGGCGTGACCGCACACGGCGATCCCAATGCTGCCGCAGACTTGGTGCTAAACCTGCCGCTAATCAGCAACCGCCTCGCCACCCGGTTGGTCGTATACGACAATCGTCAGGGCGGCTACATCACCAACGTCCCAAGCACATTCACGCGCAGCAATAATGACGCCGGCAATCACTACGCAAACATTACACCAGGGCCCACCGGGCTATGTCCGAACGGCCTGCCAACCCAGACGGGATACTGTGCTGTTCCCGGCAGCCCAGTCGCCAATAATTATGCGCTTGCCGGTCGCGCGACCAATCCAGTCACGTATGTCGGAGCTCGCGCCTCCGCACTCTACAAGATCAACGACGATTGGGATGTTCTGATCGAACAGATGTATCAAGACATGAACGCCCAGGGCGAGGATGTCCAGTACCCGATCGGCTCCGATGGCCAAACGCTCGGCCCCTGGCAGAATACCGTATTTTCACCCGCCTACGACAAAGACCGCCTCGAAAATACCGCCTGGACGGTCAAAGGGGATATCGATCACATCCTGAAGGTGGTCTACACGGGCGGCTATACGGTGCGCAATATCGAACAGCAGGCCGACTACACAAATTACGCCCGCAGCGCGGGCGGTGGGTATTACACCTGCTCCGGCGGCACGGGACTCGGTGCCGGCACCCCGCCCACCTGCTACTCGCCGACGAGCTACTGGAACGATCAAGTCCGCAATACACATCAAAGTCACGAGTTGCGTCTCAGCACGCCAAGCGATTGGCGCCTGCGCGGACTCTTCGGACTGTACTACGAGGACTTCCGCATCCAGGACAACATGAACTTTGATTACAAGACGATACCGTCCTGCTCTCCGCAGAACCTTAGCATCGCCCTGGCCGGTGGCGCCCCCTGCGTCGCCAACGTCAGACCGGCTCCGGGAAGCTATGCATCGAATCCGAACGTGCGTCAGGACTCCACCGCCTTCGGCGAGGACGACCAACGCGGCTACAAACAAACCGCCGCGTTCACCTCCATCAGCTACGACTTGCTGCCGAAGACACTGACGCTGACCGCCGGCACACGCTTCTACCATTACACCGAGTACCAGATAGGCTCCCAATACGGCACAGGGTCAGGCTGCGTAAACGTGCCGAACGGCCAATGCGTCGGCGGCATGCACCCCATGAACTACCACTCGAGCTATAAAGGATTCAAGAGCCGATTCAATGTCGCTTGGCACATAACCCGGGACGCTATGGCGTATTTCACCTACTCTCAGGGATTTCGTCCCGGGGCGTTCAATCGCGTGCTGAAGAATGTAGCGCCTGACAGCACCGGCAATCCACAATATCAGGTGCAGACCACCTACGCACCTGACTCCCTAGACAACTATGAAGTCGGTCTGAAGACGCAACTGCTCGATCATCACTTGCTGCTGAACGTTTCGGCTTACCACATGCTCTGGAACCATGCTCAGTTCCTGTTCTTCAACCCCGCCGGCGGCTGGGGAAACACTTCATTTGCGTTCAATGGCCCGAACTACAAGGTGGACGGCACCGAACTGCAATTCGAGGCTCTGGTGGCCACTGGATTCATAGTACAAGGCTCTCTATCGTATAACAAGTCGCAGCAAAACAACTCCCCGTGCCTGCTCGACAACGAACCGACCCTCCTATCAAGCGGCGGACCGAATCCCAATTACGGTCATTGCATCACGGAAATCAAGGGCAAACCGGCCACCAATCCCCTCGGCCCTGCGGGAACGACACCATCATACTCACCCAAGCTCGAATTCAATCTGCATGCCCGATATGAGTGGATGCTCGGCGAGTACGATTCGTTCGTTCAGGTCGGCCTGGCCCACGTCGGCAGTATGTACAATGAACCAGCCTCCTACCCGGACGGTCTGAGCAATCCGCAATGCGGCGGATCGCCATTCCCTGGCACCACGTTGTGCCGTTATCTACAACCGGCCTACACTACCTACGACGCCTCCGTTGGTATCGGCAAAGACGCCTGGATGGTTACACTGTTCGGACAAAATCTCAGCAACAGCGATGCCAGCCTGTTCACATCAACGGCGCAATTCATCAAGTCTGAGGTTCCATTGCGCCCGAGAATATTGGGCGTGACTCTCAGCTACCATTTCTGAATCAGTTCGAGGCGCTAGACTCCCTGGGCGGGCAGTCCCTGCCCGCCCTTTCTCTGCATATCATTGCCGTGAACGCAACCGTCACACGCGCCGCGCCGCAACCCGAGCCTGCATCGGACATCGAACTCGAGGTGCGCCGTATTCGGGCACTGCTGCAAGAGCGCAACTTGAGCACGGCGCTGGCGCGCTCGCAGGCATTACTCCGCACCGTCCCGTCAAACCGCGATGTTCTCTTGCTGCACTCGGAAAGCCTTCGCCATCTCGGGCGCGCCGTCGATGCTCTTGAGTCCCTCGAGCGATTGCAACAGCTTCATCCTCGCTTCAGCCAGCTCTATCAGGAGCGTGGACGGTGCTACGTCCTGCTGCGGGAGGCACCACGTGCCATCGAAGCATTTTTAATGGCAGTAAATCTGAATCCCGCGCTGATATCGAGCTGGAAACTGCTGCAGCGTCTGTATGCCATGACGGGCGAAACTCAGCTGGCCGCCACGGCGGGCGGACACATCACCATCCTCAGCGGCTTGCCTGCCGATATCCGTCGTGCCAGCCGCCTATTCTTCGATGGCGACGTCGGGCCGGCTGAGGCGCTGGTCCGGGGCTTTCTGCTGCGAAACGGTCATCACGTCGAAGCGATGCGACTGCTTGCACGGATCAGCTTGGCTCAGGAAATCCTCGATGATGCCGAGGTGCTGTTGTCGGCCGTGCTACGGCTCGCCCCGGGCTACGGTGCGGCCCGGGCCGACTATGTCAACGTTCTGGTCCGCCGGCAAAAATATGTCCACGCCCTCGGGGAGGTCGATCTGTTGCTGCGCGATGAACCGCGCAATGCTGACTATCTCGCGCTGCGCGCGTGCGCGCTGGTCGGCATCGGCGAGCACGCTCAGGCGATCACCGTGTACCAGGGGCTGCTCGGCGACGTACGGACGCCCACCGCAGTGGCTGACGTGAACCTTTGGCTGGCTCATGCTCTGAAGACGGTCGGCGCCCAGCAACAGGCCGTCATCGCCTATCGGACCGCGGCCGCAGCACGACCAGACTTTGGCGATGCTTGGTGGAGTCTTGCGAATCTAAAAACATATCGCTTCACAGATCAGGAAATCGCGGAAATGTTGTCTGCGGAGCAGGCCGCCACCACCACAACGCCCGACAGGATGCATCTGTGCTTTGCACTCGGCAAGGCGCTGGAGGAT
>JAKBDW010000119.1:0-3914 GCA_021834245.1 Pseudomonadota bacterium | reverse complement strand
AAGATGCATGGAACGTGCTGGCCCTCAAGCCCGGCTCAGCGTTCATGACCGCCTCGAACAAATGGCGCGCGCGGCCAAGCGTCTCCGGGGGGATCTCCAGACCCAAGCCGAAAGACTGCAGGCGTACCCGCAGTGCATCGTCCTCGGCGGCGGCCAGCGCGTAGAGCTCGCTGGCAACGCGCGCGTCAATTTCGGCAGCCGCCTTGCGGGTGAAGGTAACGGCCAGAATCGATCCGGGCGCGGCGCCGACCAGCAGCAGGCGGATAATGCGGGCTACCAGCAGCCAGGTCTTGCCGGTTCCGGCAGAAGCCCGAACCACAACATTGGTTTCGGGCGCTGTGATTATGTCTACTTCATTCACCGTCATGGCCAATCGCCGCCCTTAGCCGGGCTCCCTCAGGAGATTTACAGACACAGGAACTGTCAGTTTTTTGAAAAGATGAGCGATACAATAACAAGTTGATTGGTAATAATAAATTGAAAGAAATGCCGTAGGAAGGTAGATTGTTCTTGCATTTTTCCGCTAGCCAGCTATAGTTTTTAGAACGAGGTACGGATACCGGACAGTCAGGGAAAGTTTCGGCACAGGAGGTGCTTAGGAACAAGGATGACTCCGGTGCAAGGATGCTCCGGAGAGTAGTTGTCCATACACCCGCAGGCGGCCTTTTGGCCGCCTTTTTTTTGCCGAAAGCGCCTGGCCTGCGGTTGCTGCAGCCCCTTTTCATACCCACATCTCCCGGCGGCAAAGGGATTCCATGACGCAGCGCTCACAGGTTTTTTCATCTCCCCAAGCCGGAAGTGCTGCCCCACGGCTGATTTGCTCATGGACTTGCAGCAGGCGCATGCGAACCTGATTGCGAATAACGTGCAATTCATCGCCTGCGAGTTCGACTTTTTCCCGCACCGCCGAATCATCCAGAGCAAGAAATACAGCCGAATACAGCGGCTCGGTGACGAGCAGGGCGTAAAACGGCAGCTGTATCTGTTCGCCTGCGAGGACCTCGGCAAGGGGTGCAATCGCTCCGGTTTTGTAGTCGATGATGCTAAAGCCTTGCGGACCGCAGTCCAGTCGATCCAGACGCCCCTGCAGTGTCGGTAAGGAATTATCGTCAA
This sequence comes from Pseudomonadota bacterium, assembly GCA_021834245.1. Classification (GTDB taxonomy): domain Bacteria; phylum Pseudomonadota; class Gammaproteobacteria; order Acidiferrobacterales; family UBA6901; genus JAJXUF01. The sequence continues at coordinate 2,801 of JAKBDW010000119.1, read as the reverse complement.
AAGCAACGCGTCGGTTTACTTCAGTGGCGCTCACCGTCCAGTCGCTGCTGCGCTGGCTCTGCCAGCGAATGTATAAAGGTGCCGTGCGACGCCAGCGATAGCGCCAGGCACGTGCGGGAAAGCTGCGCACGATGTCGTCGGCAAACACCGCATCTCCAATTGAAGTGAGCAGGGCGGTTGCCTCTTCGGCATTGTGTTCCGTGACCGCTTCTCCGAAAGGTCCGGGAAGTCCGGGCACCGGACGATGAAACGCTTGAAGGATGCGGTGGATGCGTTGTCCGTAGCCCGCCTTGTCCACGTCTTCGTCAATGTCTTGCGTGCGCTGGAGCGCGAGAATGTCCGCGGCAAAGAACTGGTATGGACAATCGAGAAGTCGCTGATGGCTGGAGGCAGAAATCGTTGATGGGCGCAGCGCTGCCGCAGTGTTCGCCCGCGGAAAGGTGGTTGGCTGCGGCAGCGGCGCGTCATCGCGACAGGAGATAACGAATGTCGACGCGGCCGGCAGCGTGCGCAGCCCATCCTCCTCCAGACCGTTCCCGTAGGCCAATCGATGGAAGGCGCGCAGCCGTTCTACCCAGAGACTGGGTATGACGGGCTGATCGTCTTCTTCGCGCCGCAGCGTTATGAGCACAAGCGGAGCGGACTGCAGCAGGCGGCGAAAGTCATAGAACTGTTCCAGCAGGCGTTCCTGCCGTTGCGGAAGACCAAGTTGTCGGCGAACGGAGTCATTGAAAAATGCGGAATACTCCGGCGGCCGCGGGAGGTGGTCGCGCAGCGCTCCGGCCACGATCACAGCATCGAAGCGGTAGAGCCTGCTGTCCGGCAGGCCCATAAGTTCCACCCCGCTGCCGGTCATCGGCGGACGGAAATGGTGGCGTTCGAGAGCGCGGCCCAGCCACGCGCGGAACTGTGGCCACGACATGCCTTCGGTATACTCGCTCAGCGCAACGCGCATCGCCTCCAGCTCGTCGAGCACCCGCTGACCCGCTTCGTCGGTCGCGAAGCTTGCGCGAACTCCAAGTATTTCGAGGCCAGCAGCGATCGCATCCAAGTATTTCTGCGGTGCTTTTGGCTTGCGGCCTGCCAGTGGCAGAAGCTGGCGTGCGGCTGACTCGACAAGATCAAGCAGCAATTCAACAGCTCGCGCGCTCCCTGATCCGTAATCGCGATCAAGCGCACCGGCATGATCCCGCAACGCCGCGCGGTAGCGAGACAGACCGGATGCCAAATTGAATCGGCGCAGCAATCCTTCTTCAAAGATCTCAACGGTCCGGGCGCGGTCGTCGTGCGGCGACCTACCCACGAACGGGGATTTCAGCAGGTCGAGTAACGGCGCATAGGCGAAGTCGGTTTCAACCGTTTCCAGCCAGCGAACTAGCGCGGTTGCAGCGCTGGTTGTGGAAAGTGGCCAACCGGCCGCGTCGCGCAGTGATAGGTTGGCGCGCTCCAGTAGGGCGCGCACGCGCCGTCCCAGTTTGCGGTCGTTGGTGACTATGCCGATGTTGCGTTTCCCATCGAGCCACCAGCGTCGCACTTGCAGGTCGATCGCCTGCGCCTCGTGTTCGGCATCGCTCACCTCACGCACTTGCAGGCGGCCGGCGGCCGGGCTTGTGCGATGCAGAGCTGCGAGGCGACGCGCCCGCGCCGCAATTTCTTCGCCCGCAATCGCGACTGTCGGTGTGGCAAACACGGCATCAAGCAGTTGCTGGTAGGCATCGTCGCCGTGTTCCGGCTGCTTGCTGCCGGCTCCCGTCTCGTGCGCGGCTGAGCTTGCAGGAATGCCGAGGGCGAGATCGGCAACCAGATCGGAAAGCGCTGTATCGGGATGGTAGCCGGATGCCCCAAGCTGGCCGTGCAGCAGCACGTTCAGCGCGCCGCGCGTTAACATGGCCTTTGCCCAGTCGCGCTCGCAGCGTGCGAGGTGCGTGCAGCCGACAAGGTAAAGTGTCGGGGCATCGGGGTCATCGGCTTGCAGCACCGAGCGGCGCAAATTCTCGCAATAGGCCTGCGTCTGATCGAACTGTGCCGTGTCGCGCAGTTGCTGCTTCCATGCGCGCCAAAGCACGAATACCCAGCGTGCCTCCATGCCGAGCTGTTCCAGGGAACGATTTGCCACACCATAACCGTCGGCCAAAAGTGCCGTGAAGTCGGCGAGATCCTCGGGAACGGGATGCGAATTAAGTTCCAGTTCGTCGAACAGCGCCAGCAGACTGTCGATGAGTGGCCAGTGGCCGGTACGTCGGACTATCTCCGGGTGATCGGATAGAGCTGCGAGAAGTACCAACTCGCGCGCCGTACTGCTGAGGGGGGTGATTTGCGGATCGGCAAAACGCCCGACCCAGCTGTTCAGTGTCTGGCACTCGGGTGCCAACAGGGCATCGAGCCCGCGCCGCCGCGCCGCGGCCAAGAGCTGTTGGCGGAATCGTGGCGCAGCGCCGCCATGCGCCAGCAAAACCACCACGTCGCTCAGGTCTGGTAACCTGACGGCATGTCGATCCAACAGAATTTCGGCAAGCTTGCCTAGCGGGTCCTGCCCGTAAGGAACAATTAATAGCGGCGCGTCAGCGCTCAAGGTACTTGAGTTTGTCAGGCACCGCGTCCCAGTCTTTTGCGTCTGGCGGCTCTGGTTTCTTCTCAGTCAGAACCGGCCATTTGCGCGCCAGTTCCGCGTTGAGGGCCACAAACTTCTGCTGATCCGGCGGCACGTCGTCTTCCGCGTAAATGGCGTTGACCGGACATTCCGGCACGCACAGCGTGCAGTCGATGCACTCATCGGGATCAATTACCAGAAAGTTGGGTCC
>JAKBDW010000268.1:0-3916 GCA_021834245.1 Pseudomonadota bacterium | reverse complement strand
GATCGACTCACCGGACTGCCGAACCATGCCTATCTCGAGGATCTGCTGCAGCGCCGCATCACCGCTGCGCCGGATCGGCCGCTGGCGCTCCTTTTGCTTGACATCGACCGGCTGAACGAGATCAATGCCGCACTCGGGTTCGACCAGGGGGATCTGATCATCCGGAACGTCGGGATGCGCCTTGCCGACCATTGCCGGGGAGATGAAGTGGTCGCGCGCATGCGCGGAGATGAGTTCGCCGTGCTGCTGCCGGGGGGTGATGGAGCGCACGCGATTCGCGCGACACGGGAACTGATCGGAGTGTTGGCGCCGCCGTTTGAGGTGGGTGACATCCATCTCGATATCACCGCCACGGTCGGCATCGCCCTCTATCCGCAACACGGCGCCGATGCCGTGCGGCTCGTGCGTCATGCCGACCTCGCCATGCACCAGGGGAAAGAGGCGGGCACGCACTACGCCGTCTACGCGCCGAGCCCAGACGAGGAAAGCCCGCGTCGGCTCGCCTTGGCGAGCGAATTGCGCCAGGCTATCGACAACGGCGAGCTTGTGCTGTACCACCAGCCCAAGGTAGATCTCGGCAGTCGGCGGGTCTGCGGTGCCGAAGCGCTCGTGCGCTGGCGCCACCCGCGAGAGGGCCTGATTCCCCCGGACAGTTTCATTCCGCTTGCCGAGCACACGGGTCTCATCAAGCCCATGACCGACTGGGTGCTCGAAGCCGCATTGCGCCAGCTGTCAATCTGGCGTGAGGCCGGGCTCCACTTGCCGATCGCCGTCAACCTGTCCGTGCGCAATCTCCGTGATCCTGACCTGATTGATCGGATCGCCGGGCTGCTCCGGGCCTGGAGCGTCGATCCGCAAAAGCTTGAGGTGGAAATCACGGAAAGCGCCATGATGGATGATCCGAAGCGGGCGCTCAAAGCTCTCGCGCGGCTGCGCGACCTGGGTATCCGGCTCTTCATAGACGATTTTGGCACAGGACACTCCTCGCTTGCCTACCTCAAGCGCCTCCCGGTCGATGCGGTGAAGATCGATAAATCCTTCGTCAACGACATGCTGGTCAATTCCGCCTCCGAGGCGATCGTCCATTCGACAATCACGCTGGCCCACGATATTGGCCTCGAGGTTGTGGCCGAGGGTATCGAGGATCCGGCGGTCTGGGATCGGCTCGTCGCGCTTGGTTGCGATATGGGTCAGGGCTATTTCATCAGCAAACCGCTGGAATCCCAGGATTTCGAAAGGTGGCTGGCCGTGTGGTCGCACGCACACAAAACGGAAAAGAGCACAAGCCAAGCACGCCAGGAAACCGCGCGCGGCTCCGGTTAACGTGGCGACTGAACTCGAAGATAGACAGACGGAGCGCCCTCCCAAGAAGAGTCGAAAGACCGCGGACACGATCAATAAAATCGTTCCAGTTTAACGCATGGTCTGTCGAGCCATGCAGAAAGTATGCTTTCAACCTTGAAAGAATTAACTGTTAGATTCATTGTTTGGAGAGTAGAAAATAAATAAAGATTGCCATAACCATGAATCACGAGATTGCCAATTTGGAGACGCTCCTTCGAGAGCTCGGCCTTGATGAACCGCAAATAGCGGAGCGCAAGGCATTTTTGGGACTGGGTGCGGAGGACATCGTGCTCCTGAAGGCGCTGCATGCACGCCTGCAGCAAGCGAATGTCCAGTCGACATTCGTCGATCGTTTCTATGCGCACCTCCTGGCATTTCCCGGCGCCCACGCGTTTCTGCGTGATCCGGCCTCTGTCAAAAGGCTTAAGCGCGCGCAGGCGAAGTATTTCGATAGCCTCACCGCGGGTGACTATGATCTGGACTATGTTCACGACCGGTTGCGGGTTGGTATCGTGCACGAGCGAATCAATCTCGACGTCAAGTGGTACCTCGGCGCCTACGGCAAGTACCTTGACTTCTTCCTGGCCGAAATTCACGCGCTGTTGCCGGGCGACCCGAAACGGGCGGAACGCACGGTATCGGCCCTGCTCAAGGTCATCCTGTTCGACATCGGCTTGGCGATGGACACCTATATGCATGCAGCCCAGCAATCGTTGCTGCGCAAGAACGCGCAGTTCGATGCCTTGAACCAATTGGCGGTGAGTCTCAATTCCGCCGGCGGTCTTACGGCCACGCTCGACCAGGCTATGGTCCATGGCGCCGAGCTTGTCGGCGCGCACGCCGCATGCGTGGTGTTCTACGATCAAAAGACGCGCCGCTTCACCGACCGAATGACCCATGGCTTGTCGACCCGGTTTGTGGGCCAGATGCAATTTCGCACTGGCGGGCTTGCCGAAGAGGTATTCAGCAGCGGCAGCCACGCGATCAGCAATGACCGACCAGAAACTCGGCATCGCCTGAGCGCTTTGGCGCATGCGGAAGGTATCCAAGGCTACATCTGCCTGCCGCTCGCCAGCGGCGGCGATCGCTTGGGCGTCATCTATTTCTATCGCGCGGATCGTGACAGTTTCGAGCAAAACGAGATCGAGCTGCTCACGCTCTTTGCACGGCTCGCGAGCAGCGCAATCAAAAATGCGCGACTCACAGCCCGGCTCGAAGAGGAGGCAAGCGTCGACGCCCTTACTGGCATTCACAACCGGCGTGTATTCGAACGCGCGCTGGCACGGGAACACCGGCGGGCGAAGCGTTACGCGAATGCCTACGCGCTCTTGATGATCGATATCGATCACTTCAAAAACGTCAACGATACCTTCGGTCATCAGGCTGGTGACGCAATCCTTGCGGCGATCGCCGGCCGGATCGCCTCGCGCGTGCGGGACGTCGATCTAGCTACACGCTACGGTGGCGAGGAGTTTGCCGTGATGCTCCCTGAAATCCCTGGCGCGGCAGCGAAGGAGTTCGCCGAAGACATTCGCCGCGTCATTGCCGACATGCCGTTCACCTTGCCGGATGGCCGACCGATCACCATGACCGTCAGCATCGGCGCATCGTGTTACCCGGAGTGCGCGGGCGACGCTGCGAGCGTCGTCGAAACTGCCGACCGGGCGCTTTATTGCGCCAAGGAATCCGGTCGTGACCGCGTTGTACTCTATAGCGAAATGACCGCCTCGCCGGTACGTTTGATCTGATACGACCCGGCGCCGTTGAATTCCAGACCGTCCGCCTCCTTTTTCCATCCAGCTCTTGCTTTTATCACGCTCTTGAATAGGAATGCGCTCCCCCCTGCTATTCAGGACACTCCCGAACGGGTTTTTGAGGTTGCCTCGAATGCCTCGGGACTCCTGCCGCCGAGATGGCTGTGGCGGCGTACGCGGTTGTGGAACATCTCGATGGAATCCTGGTCAAAGTTAGGCCAGCATAACCGGCTTCAGATGATCAAAAGTTTTTAGCGCCGACAGGCAAGGATCGCCTGCTGCAGGTCCCGGGCTGATTCGTTCGGAAAGGCGGCGGGTTCAAGTGTGTCCGCGTAACGGCAAAGCTTCTGCACGTTGCCTGATACTTTATTTTATGTGGCCCGTGAGGATACGACTGACTTGCCCCTGGTGTACCCCCGGTAGCGCGGGCGATTTGGAGGTATGAAAGCCTCCGGTCGAGCACCAGGGCCGCCCGCTCCTGGATGGACGGCCGCCAGTATTCCTCGCCGTTCATCGGATAGAAAGCGAAAGTATGCTACGCACGTTGCAAATGACTATGCATTATTTGCCGGAAATCAAGGAAACCGGGGAAATCGGGGAGTTTCGGTTTGCAGCTTTATTCCGGGAGACCTACCCCCAGTTTGCGACTTTATTCCCGAATTCACGGTATTAGTCCCAAGGACCACGCAGGGTTGGCTGAACTTTTCTCCCGATTGGCACTCTCAAGGGACGAGTGCTAAACTAGCCCGATCCGACGGGCAATCAATTTCCTAAAGGGAGGCGATTCATGACCCAGACCCTACCACTGCCGATTCGAA
>JAKBDW010000177.1:0-3931 GCA_021834245.1 Pseudomonadota bacterium | reverse complement strand
AACTATATTAAATGGTATTTTCCAACATGCTCCCCGTCCTAGAGGCTTTGTCGCTGCGTAAGCAATTCGGCGACAAGCTTGCGGTTAACGACATCTCTTTCCAGGTCAGCCACAACGAGATCGTCGGACTGCTTGGCCCAAACGGCGCCGGGAAGACTACCACTATCAACATGATTCTCGGGGTGCTGGAACCGACTGCCGGCTCCATCCGCATCGAAGGTCTCGATGTGGCCACGCAACGGGCGCAGGCGCTGGCGTGCACGAACTTCACTGCGGTGTATGCGCCCCTGCCCGGCAATCTGACCGTGTACCAGAATCTGCGATTTTTCGCCTTGATCTATGACGTCAGCAACGGGCGGGCGCGGATTAGGGAGCTGCTCGAGCAGTTTGAACTCAAGGAGTTCCGCGACGTGAAGTGCGGTTTGCTTTCTTCTGGCGAACAAGCGCGCGCCGCGCTTGCCAAGGCCATGCTCAACCGGCCGCGGCTGCTGCTTCTCGATGAACCGACGGCCTCGCTCGATCCGTCGAAGGCGCGCGAAATCCGTGCCCAGATTCGCGCGCTCGCGCGCAGCGAAGGTGTCGGCGTGCTATGGACCTCGCACAACATGTATGAGGTCGAGGAAGTGTGCGATCGAGTTCTTTTCCTTTCGCACGGCGCGATCCTGCTGCGGGGCGACCCAAGAACCTTGCCACGCGAACACGGCAAGAGTTCGCTCGAAGATCTTTTCGTGTCAGTCGCGCGCGAACCACTGACCCTTGAGGCAGGATGACAGGTATGCGCTGGCAGCCAGTTTCGGCAATTTTGCTGCGGCAGTTCTATCTCATGCGCGGTAGCCCGGCGCGCCTATTTCCGCTGGTTATGTGGGTTTCGGTGGACATCCTGTTGTGGGGTTTCATCACCAAGTACCTCGAGAGCATCGCCGCACCCGGATTCAATTTCGTTTCCACGATGCTGGGTGCGGTGCTGTTATGGGATTTTTTCGGTCGCGTCATGCTTGGGGTGACGACATCATTTTTCGAGGACGTGTGGTCGCGCAATTTCATCAATATATTTGCCACACCGCTGACCATCACTGAGTATGTCGCTGGCCTCGTGCTTACCAGCATCATCACCAGCGCGCTGGCGCTGGTGATGATGTTTGTCTTGGCCACCGTTGCCTTCGGCCTGTCATTCTTCGCCTACGGTTTCATGCTTGTGCCGTTTTTGCTGGTTCTTTTCCTGTCAGGAATTGCCTTGGGAATTGTTGGCGCCGCCGTTGTACTGCGTCTGGGTCCCGCGTCGGAATGGCTGATCTGGCCAATTCCGGCGCTGTTGTCCCCCTTTGTGGGGGTCTTTTACCCGCTGGCAACGCTGCCGCCATGGGTGCGGGCGATTTCTTATACGCTTGCGCCGTCGTATGTCTTCGAAGGCATGCGCGCAATTATCGCCGGGAAGCCATTCCCCATGTCACACCTGCTATGGAGTACAGGCCTATCTGTGCTTTACATTTTGCTCGCCGCGGTATTTTTTCGGCGCGTCTACCGCTATGCCGTGCGCAGCGGATTATTGGCCCGCTACAGCGCGGAGACGGTCAGCTAGAAGATATAAAGCCTACGTGAATGGAACAGGCCGCGGTGATACGTGGGTAACGAAGGTCTTTGTGACCTGATCTTGCGCAGTTTGCCGCGCGCGCCTTACGGAAAAGCATCCAGCGCCGGAGATTCGAAGCATGTGTGTCGGTAAAGAATTGCGCGGCGTCCGCGTTCCCTCAGTCGAGCACATTTTCCCCTGTCGTTGTTCACATTAATGCCGTGCCTGGTTGCAAGTTCTTTACGCCGGATAAAAGCGCATCGACGACAAGAGTTTGGTCGCCGAATGCAGTGAACTCATGGTCCGGAATTATGTGCGTACCCGAAGGGTATCCGAAATTTGTGCCTTGACGCATTTTTGTCGGCTTATCCTAGAGAGATTCAACAGCTATGCCAGTTAATGTTAGACTAATGGACAGTGAGCGATCTTTCCTTAAGGTATCCAATGAAAATCAGGTCTGTCTTGTCCCTGTGTTTCCTGACATTTTTGCTGGGTTGCAGCAAGCTGACGGCAAAGAATTACAACCAAGTCGCGGTTGGCATGACTTACGATCAAGTTACCGCACTCATTGGTACGCCAGCGCGCTGTGATGACGTGATGGGCCTGCGCCATTGCACTTGGGGTAACGATAAGCATTCCGCCGATGTGGCATTTGCGGATGGGAAAGTCATCCTGTTTTCATCGAGCAACCTGCACTGACAAAAGAGAATCGGCGCGGCTCGAGAGAGACTAGCTAGTTTTGAGGCGGAGAAGGCGAAAGGTCTGATTTTTCTTTTTGTGCTGGGCAGATTCGTAGTGCAGGTCATGATCAAGGTCTTTGACCTTGATGGTGTGGCTGTTAGGAAGAACGCCACGGCGACGGCATTAAAGTAGGACTTAGCGGTCCGGGTGAAACGGCAAATCTATTCACCCGAACCGCGCCTTTCCCTGAACTTATCGTTAGACCTGCAGCCGCAGGGAGATGCCTCAAAGGCAGGGAACCGCGTTGCCGGCTCGAACCGGCTTGGCATTCAGTAATGCAAAGAAATGCCTGTCTGGCGGCTATTATTCTTCGTTCCTTATCCGGTCCAAAGCGGACGCACCTATTCCCACGACTCGCCCATTCTTGATAACAACTGGCGTCGCTTGAGAGACCCTGATTGCCGTAAATTTCGGATAGGGCCGTGTGAGGTAGTAAAGAATTTCATATTGATTATTGCCAACAGTGAAGAAGTCTCTCTTGAACGGGTTGGTTATATATGTCCGCTTCACGCGCGACGAATCCATGCCCATGATCTTCATTACATCTTGTTCGCTGATACCGGGAGATATCCTTTCAATATTGACTTGATTCTCCGCCAGAAGCCGTCCGTAAGAAACTCGTCTTGGACCTCTTTCGGCGGTATTGGCCGTTGTCTGACAGGCTGTCAGCAATAAGATGAATGAGATAAGGGTGATTATGAAAAGCGGCTTTTTTGACATTAGTAGCCTCTGAGAGAGTTGTCGAGTCGTTATTTTTGATCTGTGCGCAGCAATGCCCCTGTCGCTCTGTATATTTTTGCATCAAAACCTGGATCTGCATAGTAGTCTCGAACTTGGCGTCCAGCGGCATGCTGCATGCTTGTCACCAAGGTTCATGCTGCGCTGGAAGTCGGCCTCGATCTCGACGCTCTCGCGGCTGTGATCGTCGACGATGGTGAGGTTTCTGAACCGACGGCCATTGGCCAGGCTGTCGGTGACGAAGTCCATGCTCCAGCGTTCGTTCACGTGGGTTGAAGATGGCAGTGTTGATTTGTACGCACCTACACGCATTGGACGATGCCGGCATGCGCAGTGTTTTCAACGACATTGAGTCTGATGAACTTGTGGAGAAAGTGCGTGCGGAATTGTTGCCGAAGCTGGCGGATGTACGATGGAACGCACAGAATGCTTATGATTCTTCTGATTATCCGGACGAGCACATGCAGGACATTCTCGAATTGTTCAGTACGATCAAGAAACGATTCAGCGAGGACGAAACCGCAGTCAAAATCATTGATAGAGAGACAGATCTCGCGAATGAGTGGATTGCAGAGACAAGCCCACCGGAGCCGAAAATAACTCAACGAACCCTCGGGGTCGTGGAGCCCTCTGAGAAAAAGCATGGCTCCAGAAGCATCTTCGACGATATTGATGAGGTTGATGCGTGATGGCTGTCTCTCCGAACGAAGATGGCGGGTTACTGCATCATAGCGACCGTTAAGCACTACGTTGTCAACGACTGCTTTGGCCGAATTGTGCTCGCAAGACATCTAACTGGTTTCCAGAGCGTAGCAGCCACACGGTAGACCCGTGTGGCTGCTACGTGGCTTGCTAGATTTCCGTCTGCTCGGAAATCTCCAG
>JAKBDW010000266.1:0-3935 GCA_021834245.1 Pseudomonadota bacterium | reverse complement strand
GGTGGATTTTGATGCGGGCAGCAGTCTGCTGGACATCGCGATCAAAAACCATATCCCGCTTCCCTGCGATTGCATGAGGGGAAATTGCGGCACCTGCGCGGTCAAGGTGGTATCACTGCAACAGGATACTCGCATGATCAAGTTGACCGACAGGGAACGCGAATTGCTTCGCGAGGTGCGCAAGATTTCCAATGTGCAGTATTACGCGGAAAGCTTGCCGGATCATCCGCCGTTGTGGCGGCTGGCCTGTGAATACAGGGTTACCGACGAAAGCATCATGGTGGCCTTTTAATTGAGGCCATTTAACGAAGGGAAGAGCTATGGCGCGCATTACCTTCTATGAAAAACCAGGCTGCGGAAATAACGCCAAGCAGAAGGCATTGCTTGCCGCAGCAGGCCACGAGGTCATCGCGCACAACCTGCTCACCGAAGCCTGGACACCAGAACGTCTGCTGGCATTTTTCGGAGATCGCCCTGTCGCCGACTGGTTCAATCGCGTATCGCCGCGCGTGAAAGCAGGCGAGATCATCCCCGAACAGATTGGCGCTAATGCAGCGCTGCAGCTTATGCTGCAGGATCCTCTGCTGATCCGCCGCCCGCTGATCGAAGTTGAAGAGCGCAGGGAAACCGGCTTCGACCAAAACCGTATACACGAATGGCTGGGCCTGACGCGCGTTGACCGTGACCTCGAGTCCTGCACGAAATCTGAATCACCTTGCCCCATTCCACAGGCTTGAGAAAAAATCTGAGCCCGTTCTGCCGTCATCCCGCTTGCATGGGAAGGGGCGCGACGACTATAGACCTGGTCTCCAATTGAGCCTTACACATCGGGAACTTTCGCATGCCATTCACAGACTGGACATCATCTCGACCAAGACGTCTTCGCTATACATATGAGAACTTTGCGCATGCAAAGTTGTTCTTGTTCGACAAGTGGTGCGAGTCGGCTATAGAGCGCCAAATTGCTCAGCCGACTGATCTGTCGGGCGCCTGCAAATACGGGTCGCTATTCATGCAAAGCGTATTCGGTGGCGGGCTCCGCGGGCATTTTGAGCATCAGTACAACTTCATCGACGGGCGGCTGGTGGATCTTGGTCACGATGCGGCCGATGTCGGTAGCATGAGCAATCCGTATCTGCATGAGCCAGAATATTTCTCTGTCCCAGAGCTGCAAGCCTCGCTGGCGCAATGCCTGCCGCGCTCGGAAGGATGGGCGGAGGAGTTCATTGAGGAGCGAATCCAGGCACTTTCGGCCAGCTGAAGCGGCGATTCTTTGCATTAATCACGTGCGGCGTTAGCAGATTTTCCGGATTGTCAGAGAGGTACTGGTTGCGTGGACAGGTGCGTTACGACACCGAGTGCGCAAAGGTCAGTCTTGCCGTCATCCTTTCAAAGATCAGGCCGTGGACTGAGGTGGTCTCCGAAATTTCTGCGCACAGCTAAGGAAAAAATGATGCTGGATGTAAAATGTAAGGCTTGACCCCGAGAATCTTTTTCTCCGCAACGGCCGAGGAAGGGGCAGTCGGGAAATCGGCCTTAGCAGCCTTCGCTCCTGCTGACGACTTGTGTCAGAAATGGAGTCAGAAGCGGTCGTTGCGTCGTGTTGACCATTTCCGTCATACCGCGTCAGAAACTGTCAGGCAACTGCCTTAGTTTGAGGAATGGCCTCGTCGGGGATATTAAGGTTCTGGCTGAAAAACATAACCTCGCTCCCTACATATCGACGTTGTGCCGTGTAATTCAACCCATAACTTAGCGATCTGCTTAGCTGATACATGGCGCAAATCTCTTCGGCATTGTCGTAAGACACTACCCAAGGCCATTGGAATTTGTTGTTCTGGATTGTCTTGGCAATGGCGACATGGTCATCATGCTGGTAGTAGTTTCGATACAGGCCCTTGCCTTTGACGTAATAAGGCGGGTCAAGGTAGATTAAGGATTGCTTTGGCAAGAACTCCGAACATCGATTCAAGATGTGCAACGAATCCTCGCAATACACCGAAATGTCGTTCGCACGCTTCGCTATTTCTAAGATACGAGCAGCCACGATATCCTTCTTGAATCGTGCATCTAACCTGTAATCACCAGCCTGATCCTTGCCACCGATAACGCCCGCCTTGAGTATCCCAGAGCGATTCGTCCGGTTCATAAACAAGGTTGCAAAGCCCTTCTCCACTAAAGTGGCTTTGCGCTCCTCCCGGAGAATTGACCGCCACTTGAACCACTCCTCGATGGAAATGGGGGTGGACTCAAGCAACTTCAGGAGCGCGCGGGAATGCCGGGTTACTGAAATCCAGAAAGCGTAAACCGCAGGGTCGGCATCGTTGATGTGGATATGGCTGGCGTGCCCATGAAAAAGCAAATCGAGCGCTACACCGGCTCCGCCCGCATACGGTTCCAGATAATGTCCGCCTGCAACGCAGTTCTTCTCCATCACCTTTGCAATGAATGGAGCGAATGGCGCTTTACCACCGGGGTAGCGCAAGGGGCTGTACAATCTGTTCGAGAACATCGCTACACTTTCCTCAGCTTTACTTCCAACACGGTCAGCTTCGACACATCGACGGTATATCCGTTTTTCATTACACCGTGAATAGTGGCCTTGAATTTTTCCAAGAATTTGTTACAGACTGACGGATAACTTTCGACCCAATGCCTCCACGGATTGTATGGCTTCGCACCAGAGGTCACCAACTTTTGGAAGTCCGCGCCCTTGTAAAACCGCTTGAAGACTTCCCTTGGCGTTTTGTCTCCCTGATACGCGGCGACACTGTTTTTCACATCGGCAGTATTTCCATCGATTGCGAACTCGTTTATCACTTCACGGGCTGAATTGGTAAATACATCCCGCGTGAACTGCATATCGTTCTTCCAGAATTCGTGACCGGGGGGAAGGTTGTACAGGTGCTCAAAAATCAACTGGTCGGGAGGCAAAGCGCCGGGCAAAAGAACTACCGTCTTGTAGTTCTTTCCCTTGATCTTTTCCATTTGATCCGCATCTAGGCAAACGATGCTTCTTTCAGCAAATTCAGGTATTCCCTTCTGAATCAACTGAAAATAGTTGGAGCAGCCAAGGGTTATCTCAGACATGGGAGTCGTGAATTTCTTTATCGGCTGCCGAATCATCAAGGTAGCGAAGAAATCTGCGGCCTCCTTATCTTCGAAATAGACATTAACAGACGGCAATGACGCCCCAGAGGCTGCAGAGATAGTCTTCGTGTTGATATCCGCACTGATTTGCGCCCAAGACCAATCCTGCATCACCTGTACGTCGCCAAAGGTGTTGCTCAGATAAACCGTCTTGTATCTTCTTCTAAATTGCTGACTCTGCTCGAACGCATGTTCGATCAAGACTGGCGAGTGTGATGTCATGACAACCTGAAGATTGAGATTTTTGCATTCGCGGTCAAGCATCTTCAGCAAATTCACCTGTGCAGTCGGAAACAACCCCGCATCGGCCTCGTCTATCAACAGCAGGCCGCCCTTGTAGTCTGGATACTCTTCTTTTAGTTTTCTGAACGACATCAAAGCCAGGATGATCTGACCCGCATTGTCTTCACCCGCGGAAACAGACTCGTGGTCGTAGTTTTCGCCGTGCGCCACGGCTGAACTGATCGTTCCATCCGTACCCGTGGCATGAGAAGAGCCACGATTGAGAAGCTCATTGGTTAACCCGATGAATTCCTTTTTGTGCTTTTTCAGGTATTCAAAGTCACTGATCTCATATTTTCTGTCAGCGATTGGATAAAGGCGCTTCAAGCTCAGGAAGATGACCGGGTGCGTAAAGTTTCTGCTTGTATTCTCATCCCTAGTCGCCGTGCTGTTGTTTCTGACCACGGGTCTGGGCGACTTGCCTCGTTTCATCAGTTCTAGTTTCGCCGTTGCTGCTTGATCGGTATATCCATCATGAAGCACGATATTTACCGTCATGGAAC
>JAKBDW010000185.1:0-3952 GCA_021834245.1 Pseudomonadota bacterium | reverse complement strand
CTGTTTACGCCGGAGTAGGCCGCAGGAAAAGCGGGTTTCAGCTGCCAGACGTAGGTCGACTGGAATTTCGCGTTCCAGGTTTCGGTCTCCCCAGCATCGTTCTGTGCATAGGCGGCCGGGATATGGAACAGCGCGAGTGCAAAAGCGGCGACGATGACCCTGAGCCGAGTCGGCCTTGTCAACGACTTCGCGCGGAATTCGCCGGTCTGCTTGATTGGAGTATCGGCAAATGCCGCCGGCAAATATTTCGGACGATACCAAAGATCACCAGCATCGGTGACGCGGTCGGCCGCGTTTCGTCTGTCATCAGGATCGCGGTTGATCGAACCGCGGTTCACGCCGGTAGCGGGATCTGTGCCACCTTGCCCCGCGGCTGCCATGGGTCTTGTTGTCATGCGATGAGTCCTGTTTTCTCAGACTATTCATTTCATATTGTGCCCCACGCCCTGCTCACATGCTGACTTGCAGTCCGGCCATGCGCAGTGGAGGGTGTTGCGGCAACTCAGGAACCCTTTGACCCATCCATGCCGTCGCCTGGCAGAGTAATCAATTTTGCCTGTCTGCCGCAATTCACATCGCAACGCAGTTGGGGGAATCTTGCAGGTTTTCGCGGTCAGAAGAATACGGACCGGATGACCATATTGCGGTGTCGGCCGACGGTTATCCGACCGGTTACCGGCCCCTGTTGCAGCGACTCATTCCGACCGCGCAACCGGCGAAACGGCAAGACAATGCCCAGCGCGCCAGGAACTCGATGGGCATCCGGCTCCAGGGTTGTGTCGATGGAACCTTCGTGTCGGCGACGACGCATTGCTATTGGGTTGGCTGATCGAGACTTCCCGGACCCGCCTGCGCGGAAAGGAATGACTGGTGATTCTGCATAAACGATCCGGCTGCGACATAGCCGCGGTCGACCATTCTTGGCGGCACCACATTGATAATGCTCACCAGCCCGCCCATGCTTGGTATCTGGGTTGCCGATCCGTCGCCCGCGGGCCCCGGGTTGATGGTGTGGTCCAGGATATGGCAGTGCAGCATCCACTTGCCCGGGTTGTCTGCAGTAAATGCGATGTCCGCAGTCTGCGAGGGTCCAAGCATCACGGTGTTTGCGGCAATCGGCTGGGCCAGAGTATTGCCATCGCGCGCGACGATGCGGAACGTATAACCGTGTAGATGCATCACGTGCGATTCCTCGGCGCTTGCATTGACCAGACGGATGAGCACATGCGCGCCCAGCGGCACGGTGAGTGCCGGCGCCTCCGGATAGGCCTTGCCGTCAAGCGTGAATACGTTCTCTATGTCTCCGCCGCCGACTTTGAAAGAGGCGAGTTCGTAAAGCGCGTCAACGTCATAATGCGGGTCGCGACCCGAAGCCGGGTCAACGATGAACACCCCATGCAAACCTTTATCCATCTGGAAATCGTCGTTGACGTGGGTATGGTAGAAATGCGTTCCGATCATCTGTCGCGTTACCCTAAAGCGGTAGACGAAGCGTCCGCCGGGCGGGATCGGCGCCTGTGTGACTCCCGGTACCCCGTCTTCCGCCTGCGGAACAGCGAGGCCGTGCCAGTGCACTGTGGTCGCTTGCGGCAGGTTGTTGGTTACCACGAATTCGACTTTATCGCCGACCTTCACGCGAATAAGCGGGCCGGGCACTTCGTGATCGAACCCCCAGGCCGAGACGGTCACCCCGGGGTAGAGTTCCCAGGTGAATACCGATGCGGTCAGATCGAATCGCTTGGTACCGTCGGCCAGCAGCGTCGGCTGCAGCGCCTGCTCATGCAGTTCGGAATTCGCCATCACATCCTGCCGCGCTGCCTGCGCTGCGGTGAGTCCCGGGCCTGCGATCGCCAAAGGTTGCATGATCATGTCACCGTCGGCTTCGGTCATCGGGGTGCCGGACTGGTTCGCTGCTGCATGGTTGCTGTCCTGGGTGATGCCAGCGATGACCTCGGTACCCCAGCCAATTCCGAAGCCGATCACGACCGCAGTCATGATCACGGTCTGCGCGGCCTCGCGCCGGGCGCCGGCAAAGAGCTCCTTGAGCACATAAAGCAGCGCGCCGCCCGCCATGGCGAGCACGAGCACGGACAGTGCGGTCGAGGTCCACAGGCCTCCAAGAACCGTCCCGACAAAAGTCGGTCCGCCACCGATGACAGCGAGCAGAAAAATCCTGCGCCATGCGATCCGTTCTCCGCTGCGCACCAGCGGGCCGACGATGCCAAAGCCCTCGGTCGCATTGTGTAGGGCAAAACCGATGACGAGCCCGATGGTAAGCCCGTTCATTCCCTGGATGTAAGCCTGGCCGATAGCGAGGCCCTCGCTGAAGTTGTGCAGGCCGATGCCGATGGCAATCATCAGCGACAGGCGCTGGGCATCGAGTTTTCCGCTCGCCCGGATGAGTTTTTGCTCGACACCCACCAGTCCGACAAAGCCTGCAAAGAAACCGGCCAGCAGCAACAGCACCAGCCATGCCGCGGCGCTGCCATGGGTTCCCGAAAGTGTGGCCGAGCGTACCGCCGCGGCGGCCTGGCCGGATGCCTCGCCCAGGATTTCCACCAGCAGAAATACCAGGATGCCCGCGGCCAGCATGCTCAGACCTGCGCGCAGCGTGCCGCTGAATCCGCGTATCCGTCCGATCGGCAGGCCCAGCAGAATCGTGCCGCCGGCGATCACGCCCAACCATAATAAGGTCAAGAAATGCATTTTTTGCACCGCCCATGATTACCTGTTTGCAAATATAAATGATTCCTATTTAGATTAAAAGCCCGGATGCTCGGGCCTGCATTGGCCGGCGACCTGTACTGAGACACTCGCGCCCTGGCGGACGGCAAACTGTGCCGAACATCAACTGACACCTTCAACCGCCGCGCCGTCGTCACGCCGGCGCGACTGGCCATAAGGCATATCCAATTATGGTAGTGCACGGACGCGACACACGCTGTGTTCGCCTGTGTCAGCTGTAATTCAAACTTAATGTTTGAAAGTTCGTCAGTTCTTGCTTGAAGAATGAGTCTCAATGGCTATATTCAAATTGAATCTTGGTCATTCGTCGTGAAGCAGACGATCCATGGGAGCTGAAAAATGGGTGGATCGCTAAGGTGGCGGACAAAAAGGCGCGAACGCCGAAATGTTCCGTAGCCGCAACACGGAGATCGAAGTTGCGCAGGTGCTAAGGCAATCGGAAGAGCGACCGAATATTTGCCGGTCGCCTGCCAAGACGTAACGGCTTCGCATTCCATGGATCGGCGTGCGCACGTGTCCCAAAACCAGACGCGTGGCAACTTTGATCCCGAAACACATGCTGCTTTCTGCCCTATGCTGGCCGTGAGTGCATGGCTAGTCTCTCATTAGTCGCAAGCAGTCTAGATTTGCGTGCGGTGTCCTAAAAATAGTCACCCGCCGCCCAACCGCAACCTGTCCGAAACCGGTTGACGTTGTCGCCATGAACCCGCGACCGCGCCATTGGCAATCAGGCAGGGAAGGGGATATTCATGGGTACGGCAACGGTGGCTCCCACGGGGGCTACGCATTTTTCTGCGGACGACTATCTGATCACGCCAGTCCGGCGTGCTGTCCAGCACAAACAGGACGTTCTCATCGCCATGAATGGCGTTGATCAGCTTCTTGTGCGCGGACAGTCTGGCGAATATTTTGCTGCAACCGGTGTTGACATGGCTGCGCTCTGCACCGCGCCGGCGACGCGGTTGCACGTGACAGTCGCGGACGCCGGCGCGCTGCGCACCAACCAAGCCGCAGCCTCCAAGCGCAATGAGCTTTCGCTCAAAGCGATGCGCAATCTGGACGAACTGCTTTGGATGGCCGGCTTTTACGCGTCTGCAGGTCGACTGCTCGAGGGTTGTAACGGCTTCGACGTCGTGCAGATTCGCCACTGGCCAAATCTGAGCCGACTTCCGCACACGCCCAACACCATGCGCATTGTGGCGATGCT
>JAKBDW010000457.1:0-3958 GCA_021834245.1 Pseudomonadota bacterium | reverse complement strand
CACCTTCGCTGATTCCGCCCCCGACCTGGGTGCCGCACTCAATCATGTACGCGCACTGCACGACATGCCGCCGCTGCCCATCGAAGCGCTCCGCCTGCAGGCTTCCCACGGTTCACGGGGATTGCTCAAACTGGGCATGAACGTCGAGCCGGATGCGCCCAATTACGAAGCATTGCGCGACGCCTTCCTCGATCATTACGAAAACCATATCTGCGACAACACCGTCCTGTTCCCCGGCATGGCGGCATTGATTGCGGAGCTGGAACGGCACGACTTGCCCTGGGGCATCGTCACCAATAAACCGCACCGCTACACCGTACCGCTGATGGAGAAGCTCGGTTATGCCAAACGCGCCGCCTGCCTGGTCAGCGGCGATACCTGCGCACGCGCCAAACCGCACCCGATGCCGTTGCTGCATGCGGCCGAATTGATGGGCGTGGCGCCGGAGCCTTGCCTCTACCTGGGAGACGATCTGCGAGATATGCAGGCAGCGCAGGCCGCAGGCATGACCGGCATCATCGCGGCATACGGCTATATCGATCCGGCCGCCGATCTGGCTGCGTGGCCCGCCGCCGGCAGTGTGCTGACTCCCTTCGCCCTGCTGCGTTACATCCAGAACTGAACGGCGGTATGATGCCCTACATAACAAGAAATCCGGGCAGGGGAGCATGAACGAAAAAACCGGGGGAAAGGACGTCCCCGACAACCCGACGCAAGACAGTATCCAGGAGATATTGCACAAGGTCATCATCGCCCATCAACAGGCGCTGACCCTGCTGCAACAGACCGAAGCGGCGTATAGCCGGCTGATCCCGCATCAATTGCTCCACCTGCTCGAAGCCAAAAGCATCGTGGATGTGAAGCTCGGCGACCAGGTCGAGCGCAAAATGACCATCCTGTTCTCGGATATCCGCGATTTCACCCCGCTCTCGGAATCCATGACCCCGACCGAAAACTTCGAGTTCATCAATTCGTATCTCGGCCAGATGGAACCCGTCATCAGCCGCCATCACGGCATCATCGACAAATACATCGGCGACACCATCATGGCGCTGTTCGAAAAAGGCGCGGACGACGCGGTAAGCGGCGCCATCGCCATGCTGGAACGGCTGGGTTATTACAATGCCGGACGCATTCGGGCTGGCTACGAGCCGATCAACGTCGGCATCGGCCTGAACACGGGCGTGGTGATGATCGGTACCGTGGGCGGCATCAACCGCATGGACAGCACCGTGATCGGCGATGCCGTGAACCTGACCTCGCGCATCGAAGAAGCCACCAAGACCTACCACGCCCCCCTTATCATCAGCCAGAACACTTTATATGATCTTGTCGAACCGAAGAAATTCGATATCCGATTCCTGGACCGCATTCGCGTCAAAGGCAAGTCGCAGCCGCTTTCGATCTACGAAGTCTTCGACAACAACCCCGAAGAATTGCGCAACAGCAAACGGGAGACCCTGGAGATATTCGAAAAGGCGGTCGCCTATTACCACCTGAAAGACACCGGTAAAGCCATCCCGCTGTTCAAGCAGTGCATTGCCACGGCTTCGGAAGATTTTCCGGCGCTGTTTTATCTGGAGCGCTGCTACGAATACCAGGCCACCGGACAGCACCTGGGAACCGGGGAACTGCAGACCGGGCTAGCCTGGAAAGATGAACAACATACCGGCTTACCCGAAGTCGACGAAGCTCATCTTGTCTTGATGGAACACATCAACATCCTCTCCGCGCAAATCGATCAAAACGACTGCGACGATTTCGCCGCCATCTTCCCCTTCCTCGCCCGGCACACCCGGCATCTCTTCCCCATCGAAGAAAAAATGATGCGCGAGAGCAATTATCCCTTTGCCGAAGGCCATGCGCAGGAGCACAGACGCTTCATCGAAAATTTCACCGAACTGGAAAAGAAAGCCAGGATGGGCAAGGAAGACCCTCGCTATCTTGCGTTCCGCACCGAACTGCTGCTGCTCGACTGGTTCGCCTCGCATGCCACCAAGGCCGACCGCCACTTCTCCCGCTCCCTGCTACAGAACAAGCCGAAGTAAAACTGCTATAATGCTCGCGGTTAGTAGCACAACGAACCGGGGGCGACCTGGCTTCGACGTGGGTTACAAAGCAGAGTAGGGCATACCGAGGACCCGCCACCTCGTAAATCAGCTGGAAAACCAATAGTCGCAAACGACGAAAAGTACGCTCTAGCCGCTTAACCGGTTAGACCTCACACCCTGCTGTCCGTGGAGGGGCTCAAAGCCGCAAGGCCGCGATGAGTGAGGTCATTTACACGGAATCGTGTCGTGCAGGGTTACTTTGCACGAAGCTAAAACCAAGGTAACTCGTCCTGCAGCAGCCTGTCGGTTGGCGTCTGCTGGATAAAATCAAATAACCAGACTAAGTATGTAGAACTGCCTGTAGAGGGCTTGCGGACGCGGGTTCAATTCCCGCCGCCTCCACCAATAATACCCCCAACGGGGTCCAACGCCGTCCTAGAGACGGCGTTTTTTTTGTTCCTGAATGAAGGAAGTCTTCTGTGTAATTAGATTGATCTTTGCCACTTCTTCTTTTCATACTTATTCAGGGCACCTCTATCGATCCCGAAGCCTTTTATAGAGGAACGGCTTTAGCATTTACAACCACGAACAAACAGAAAAGCTCATCAGCAACGGGAAGTTTTTTTATGTGTTTTTCAATTGTCACTACTGCGTCCTCTACGACGGATTGGTGCCAACCCGTCAAAGTTTCCTTTTCATCTGCAGTGCCAACTGCAGTGGCACTTTGACAAAACCTCGAACCTCCTTGATCACCTCATTCAGCGTCGGCGCATCAAGGCGGTTTTTCCCGAGAAACGCTTTCCACTGAGTTTGCTTCATCGTATTGTGTGCAAACTCATCGCTCAGGCCAAGCGGGATATTCTCCGGCACCAATGTTTGACGGCGCTGAAACGTTGCTGCAATCGCGTCGCCCAATTGCCGGGTATCCAGTACGCCCTCATGCGCCAAGGCTCTCAAATCAAAGTAGTCCTTCATCCGACTGTTTGCCATACCGAGACTCACAATCGCCTCCAGCTTCTCCGCTGCCACTGCCGCACGCGGATAAACGCGCAAGCGTGGCGCTGGCTGATCGTCCAGCAGGGTTGGATAAATCGCCTCTTCCGGTCCCGGCGATACTGCATCGCCATAACCCACGTCAAGCTGCACTGTACAACGTGCGTTCCCAAGCGTAGCTACCAGTCGCACGCGCAACCCACCATAGCGGGCTTCCTCACGAATTTCCTCAACTGTGATCGACGCTGGGTTGAACTTCATGCCATCTTCCACGGCGAGGTCGCAGATTTCACGTACCGTACTCGCGAGTGCCTCGATATCAATCGGGCCGAAACCAAGAAAGTCTGCATCGCGGGTTGGCCGGTGTGGTACGTCAAACCACAAATCAAACAGTAGCGCCCCTTTTAGCCAGAAAACCTCACGTGCCGGAGCAATGGAGAGACGATATAGAAAGCGCTCGATCGCATATCGCGTCAGGATCAAGTTAAAGTCCTCGCCGCGCGCCTTGGCCCTATTCAACAAACGCGCATGAATCGACGCAGTCAAGTCTGCAGTCACGCGACCGCCTCCAGGTAAGGGCGCATCACATTGGTCACGCGATTGATCTTCGCATAACGCCATAGATCATCGGCAGTCGCCTTCTTCGCGCGGCGCGCCTCACGTAGTGCCTCCAACGCCACATCCAGCCCGATCTTGTTGCGAAATTTGAAACAGTCCGCCACTGTCTTGGCTACACTGGTTACTTGCACTTTCACGCCATCAAGTTGCCGCGTCTCTACGCCCGATGTCAATGCTGCGTCAGAAAAATGCACTGTGCGTAGCCGCGGATACTTAAGGCGCGGCGGATGACTTTTGTTACCGATGGCGATCCAGACTTCGTATGGCGCCTGGGTTGTCAAATCGTGAATGCGCAG
>JAKBDW010000121.1:0-3966 GCA_021834245.1 Pseudomonadota bacterium | reverse complement strand
AGAAGCGACTCATCGTCACAAACATCAGGGGAAACACTATCAGGTGCGAATCGATGTCACCGTGCCGGGTGACGAGATTGCGATTGGACGCGATCCGACAGAACGGGGCGACCGCGAAGACGTCTATGTAACAATCCGCGACGCCTTCGACGCCGCCAAGCGCATGCTCCAAAACCGCGGACAACGCATTCGTGGGGAGGTAAAAATCCACGACGTGGCGCGTCATGCCCGCGTATTTCGCATGTTTCCGGCACAGGAATGCGGCTTCCTGAGAACGCCCGACAACCGCGACATTTATTTTCATCGCAATTGCCTGCGCGATCTGGATTTCGGCAAGCTTGATGTCGGAACCGAGGTAATCTATTCCGAAGAACAAGGAAACGAAGGTCCACAAGCAGCCTGGGTGGCCTCGGGAAAGCACGATACCGGGACGTGAGCGCCATCCATTCTGGCGGCGAACCGTCGGCTTACTTTCCGCGTACCAGCAATACCGGAACCGGTGCGGTGCGCACGACACCTTCCGCGACGCTGCCCATCAAAAGATGATCTAGGCCGCGCCGTCCATGAGTACCGATAATGATCAAATCGGCGGGCCACTCGCGCGCTTCTGCGACAATCATGGTGGCAACGCGCTGACCGAGGCGATCGATTTCGATGAAGCGCGTTTGCGCTTCGATTCCTGCATCACGCGCAGCGTGCTGCGCGCGCTCAAGCACACCTTGAGCAAAACGCCTAACTGATTCCTGAATCTGTTTCAGGTCGATCGGTGTGAACTCAGCGTCCCACAGATAGGTCGCCGAGTCTGCAACGTAAATGATGCGCAGGCTGCCGCCCTCACTTCTGGCAAGGCGGATCGCCTCCTGTAAAGCATTGTTGGCCGTATCACTGCCGTCATGCGGAACTAAGATGTGCGTATACATTACTCACCCCCATCACCAGCGTTTCCGGACCAGTCGAAATAACCTCCGTTACGTTCCGTATGCTACGGATGTTGCGGATAAAAGACCAGATAGTACATCGCCAAGAAAAACGGCCCGCGTTATCCGTGTACGGTCGGCTAAGTATTCCTTGTAATGGATTGCGCACTTGGCCAAATCGACAATGTGCCAGACAATGATCTGAACGTCCCGCATAAGTTGGTTTAAGGTTCGACGACTATCAGCGGAACGAACATTTCCTGATTACTCACTCCACCGTGAACCCCGACATGGGCGTATCGATGCTCGCCGACTATCCAGTCTTTGATCACAAAATTATGGTTCATCAGTAAAACATAATGACCGATCCGATCCCGCAAACGCGGGTGCGGGACGCCGACGCCAAAGTAGCCGTCTCGCAGGACCTGTTCGCTTCGCAGCAACGTGGCCTCGCGCGCCAGGTGCGTCGCGACGTAGTCTTCAAAAAGCGTGCACCTATCCGGATGCACGTAACAGAAGGCCGCGCGCTGTTCGCCGCACAGCGGAAGAAGCAGCGTTTCGGCCAGTGCCGGGTGCGCGTCGAGCGAAACCAAAGCTTCTGGTGTAGTGTCGATGAATCCATGATCACCAGTGACGATGACGATTGAATCGCGGCCGCGCACAGAGTTGATGAAAACGGAAAAGCCCGCATCAAGTTCGTCGAGATGCATCTCCACTTGTGTACTGGCAATTCCATGTTCGTGCGCCAGCCTGTCGAGATGCGGCCAGTATGCATAGGTGAAAGTCGGCTCCGTACTGCAATTCATGCACTTATCGATTATGTCAAAGAATTGGGGCAAAGTGGTATAGCCACGCCGTAGCGCACCGCCGCTATGTGCCACGTTGAAAGCCGAATCAATAATGCGCTCGGGAGCCACTACGCAAGATCGGCGGGGTATGCGGTCAAACACGGGCTTGTGATCGAAGAGACGACCGGCATCAATCCCATTCCGCTCCAAACCCGGCCCACCGTGCCGGTCTTGAAACGGCAAGACGGCGATAACGCTGCCGAGTTCACTAAAATAGGTGAACCATCCCGTAAGACCATGCTGCTGCGGGGCAGTTGCTGTAAGAAACGTTGTGATGGCGGTTGCCGTCGTCGATGGAAATACCGACGTCATGCTTGCTCGCAGACCGCGCCGTAGTGTGTTTCCGGCCACCGTCTGCGCCAGGTGTTCGTAACCAAGACCATCGATGACTAGCAACAGCACATGCCGCCGTTTGGCAATGGCTGCCGGTTCCAGCGTCGTGAGCATGGGGTAGTCGACACCCCCTCCGCCCAGCGCCATTACCAGGGTTGCCATGAGGTTGACTATGCTGCCGCCGCGGTAATCCGGTAGTGGCATGGCTCTCTCGCTCTGGCTTTGTACTCGCCGGCAGACCCATTTCGCGTTTTACCCCATGCTAGCGAAATATGTCGCCTGAAACCACCCGCTCAGGAAACACCCGACTGGCGGTCCGGGGCGAACGCCCGCTTGCCGCAACGGGGTAAGCGCGTTCAGGTTCGGCGTGATAATCTGTTGCAATGAGTCTCGACCTTTTCCACCCCGCAGTGCGGGCCTGGTTCGCTGGCGAGTTTGCCGAACCGACGCCGCCGCAACAGATGGTGTGGCCAGCTATTTACAGTGGTCGCAACACGCTGATCGCGGCCCCTACCGGCTCGGGAAAAACCCTAGCCGCGTTTCTTGCGGCTATCGATATGCTCGTGCGCCAAGCGGTTGCCGGTGAACTGGAGGATGCAACCCAGATCCTATACGTGTCGCCGCTCAAGGCGCTTTCCAACGATATCGAACGCAACCTGCGCTGCCCGCTGGCTGGAATTGCACGGCAACTTGAGTCCCTAGGGGCAGACAGCGTGCAAATCCGCGCCCAGGTTCGAACCGGAGACACAACTCCAGCAGAACGCACAGCGATGAGCAAGCGCCCACCGCATATTCTGGTCACCACGCCCGAATCTCTGTACTTGATGCTAACCAGCAACTCCGGGCGCAGCATGCTGAAGACAGTGCGTAGCGTTATTGTCGATGAAATACACGCTATTGCCGGCACCAAACGCGGTGCGCACTTGAGCTTGTCCTTGGAACGACTGACTGCACTTGCGGCGCAGCCATTTCTGCGCATTGGTCTGTCTGCTACCCAAAACCCGATTGCCGAAGTGGCGCGCTTCCTCACCGGAGGCGATGCGGAAGACTGCGTGATAGTCGATACGGGTCATTGGCGCGAACGCGATCTAGCCCTCGAATTGCCCGACACACCGCTAGAGGCGGTGATGTCGACGGAAGTCTGGGACGAGATCTACGATCGCCTGGCCATGCTTATCGGAAGCCACCGAACGACCCTGGTTTTCGTCAATACCAGGCGCATGGCCGAAAGAGTAACCCGCCACCTGGGCGAACGCCTAGGCAAGGAGCACGTAGCGTCGCACCACGGCAGTATGGCAAAGGAGCAGCGCCTTGCGGCAGAGCAACAGCTTAAGGCAGGCAGCCTCAAAGCGATTGTCGCAACAGCTTCGCTCGAACTCGGCATCGACATCGGCGATATTGATCTGGTTTGCCAAATTGGATCGCCACGTTCCATTTCTGCATTCCTGCAACGTGTCGGACGCTCCGGACATTCTCTTAATAAGACTCCACGCGGGCGGCTTTTTCCGCTCAGTCGCGATGAG
This sequence comes from Pseudomonadota bacterium, assembly GCA_021834245.1. Classification (GTDB taxonomy): domain Bacteria; phylum Pseudomonadota; class Gammaproteobacteria; order Acidiferrobacterales; family UBA6901; genus JAJXUF01. Next base: position 345 of record JAKBDW010000121.1, on the reverse strand, counting down.
CTCGTGGAATGCGCAGCGCTGCTGCAGGCAGCGCGCCTTGGCGAACTCGACCAGCTGAACATTCCGCAGAAACCGCTCGACGTGCTGGCGCAGCAGATTGTCGCCGAAGTAGCGGCACGGGATTGGAATGAAACCGAGCTGTATGAGCGCATGCGTTGTGCCTACCCCTATCGTTGCCTGACGCGTGTCGAGTTCGACGCGATCACGTGCATGCTTGCTGACGGTTTCAGCACGCGCCGCGGGCGACGCGCCGCCTATTTACACCGCGACGCGGTCAATCAACGCCTGCGTGCGCGCCGCGGGGCGCGACTGACCGCGTTAACCTGCGGTGGCGCCATTCCCGAC
>JAKBDW010000151.1:0-16016 GCA_021834245.1 Pseudomonadota bacterium | reverse complement strand
CGCGCAGCCGATCCTGGTTGTGGCACAGAGTGTCTCAACCCACTTGTGTCTCGGACAGTCGCAAACGCCGCAGGTGGAACTCGACATCGATGCCTGCACGCAGGCGGGTGTCGAGATTGTGCGCCGCCCCCTGGGTGGTGGTACGGTGCTTGTGGATGGGGATCAGCATTGCATTTTTTTCATCCTGCCGCAGTCGATGAGCGCTGCCCGACCAGCGCGTATTTTCAGTTACTGTCTTAATCCGCTGGCCCGGACTTTCGGACGTTTTGACATTGCCGTGCGTCAAGTTGGACGCAGCGATCTGTGGTGCGGTGGGTCGAAGATCGCCGGCAGTGGCGCGGCTACCATCGGACACAGCATGGTTCTTGGCACCAGCATTGTTATGGATTTTCCGCATGCGCTTTTTTCCGAACTGGTGAGCGCGCCTTCGGCCGAATTCCGTGCGTGGTTGAATGATGCCCTGCCCGAGGCATTCATGCCGTGGCAGGCGCTGGCAACCGTGCCATCCGAGGCGGTGATTTATCGCGCGCTGGGCGCGGCGGTGGAGGAAACGCTTGGCTGGCGATTGCATGCGAGCGCGCCTTCGGCGGCCGAATTGCATGCCATGCAAGATGCCGAGGAGGAGTTGCAGCGTGACCTGGCCGAAGCGGATGATGTGCCCGCTGCGCGCCGCGTGGCGCACGGTATCAAGCTTAACGCGTCGACCTTTCTCACGGAATCCGGCGGCGAGCGTGGCTGGCTGCGTATTCTGATAAAAAACCGTTCTATTGCCCGCATCGCTGCGCAGGACGCGCATGCCTGTGCCACACTGCAAGCCTGTGTCGGCAGCAAGTTGCTGCCGGCCGAGCTGCATCACCGACTTGAACGCGTGATGGCACGCGACGACGCGCGCGCATGGCAAGAGAGTATTGCGCTCTCTGCATTGGGAACACAGACGGATGAAGCCGCCGTCTTGGGAGATGAAGCATGACTGAGCCGACGGTAGCCAGGCGTCTGCAGCGCAAATTCATCCTGATGACGAGCGACGCCGAGATGCGTGCGCAACTTGGCGCGCTCGTCCCCGATGACTGGGAAATGGTAGTGGTGCGCGAACTCGATGAAATCGGCGACTGGGCGGACATTCTTCTGTACCGCTTCCTGCTGCTCGATCTCGACGATCAGCAGATCGTCGATCCGGTCCAGATTATGCGCGATCTACGCGTGCAGTACATGCTGCAAATCGCCGTATTCTGCTTCGGCGGCACCAGGAACGCACGCGATGAAATGCGCCTCAACCGGGCTGACCGCTTTTTCGAGCGCGCCGAAATCGGTCAGCATCTGGCGCAGTTCCTGCAGCAGTTCGCATGGTGAAACGGTTGCCGGCGCGCAGGCGCCTGTTGACTAGCAGCCCGGACCCAGGTTGTTGCGCTTGCCGGGCGGTGTTACCAGATGATTGCCGCCTTCTGCGGGCGGTGGCTCGGTAATGGCCAAGTTGACGAAAACCTGCGCAATATGCGAATCGAATCGGGTGCCCGCTCCTTGCATAATCGCTTCGCGCGCTGACTGTGGACTCAACGCATCGCGATAGGGACGGGTGGTGGTGAGTGCGCAATAGCGATCTGCGACGGCCATGACCTGCGCCAGCACGGGGATGGCATCACCCTTCAGTCCGTCCGGATAGCCCGAGCCATCAAAGCGTTCGTGGTGTGCGCGCACGATCGGCGCCAAGTGCCGCAGCGCCGGCACGTTTTCGAGAATCTCCGCTGCCAGCAGCGGGTGCCGGCGAATTATCTTCCAGTCGTCTTCCGTCAGCGGCTCCTTGGAGTTGATCAGATCATCGGGAATTACAATGGTCCCAATGTCGTGCAGCTGGGCGGCCGCGCGCAGTGTTTCAATTTGATCCGGCTGCATGTTGAGCGCATGCCCGAGTTCGACTGCGTAATGCGTTACGCGCTCGGAATGATCGTGAAAGCCGCTTTTTGAGTCGATGGCGGTACGGATGGCGCCAATGTTTTCAAGGCTGCGATTGAGCAGATCGCTCATCTGGTAGGGATCGTGTTCCAGCGTGCGCGCCAGCATTTGCCGGTAAAACACCGATTGATTGCGGCCTTGGCGCTTGGCTGTATACAGTGCCTGGTCAACATGCTCAAGCAGGATCTCGCGGCTCTCGCCACATGCGGGGAAACAGGCAACTCCTTCGCTGACAGTAAAGTGCAGTTCGGCGCCGCCTGGAAGTTTCACCGCGGCGTCGGCCACCGCGCTGCGGACGCGTTCCGCCACCAGACCTGCTCCGCTTCCGCTGTCGGTGCCTGGCAGCACCAGCAGAAATTCCTCGCCGCCGACGCGCGCGGCCAGATCCACTTCGCGCACTTGTTCCAGGAGGATTTGCGCAAGAATCTGAAGCACTCGATCGCCGACCGGATGTCCGTGTGTGTCGTTGATTTCCTTGAAGCGGTCAATGTCGATGGAAATGAGCGCAAAAGGCTTGCCGGTACGATGAGCGCGTCCGATTTCGGTGCTGAGGCGCGCTTCCGCTTTACGCCGGTTGGCCAGACCGGTCAGTGCATCCGTCTCTGCGAGGTCGAGAGTAGCTGCATGCGCGCGCGCGTTGGCGATCGCCTGCGCTGCCAGGTAGGAAAAGGTCTCGGCAATGGCAATTTCATCGAAATCGAACTCATCGCGGTCCGAGCGGTACAGGTATAGCAGACCAAGGGGCTTGTTCTTGGTAAGAAGCGGCATGCACAGAAAGGCGCGGATACCTTCCGCGCGCGCGAGGTCGGAAAGCTGATGCCTGTTTCCGGCACGGTCGCTTGCAAGTATGTAGCCGCCACGCCGAAAGACGTCGTCCGCCAGACCGCCCGGGCGAAATTCCATTTTTTCCATGAAATGCTGCGACAGTCCGAGCGACACCGAGTTTGCGAAACTCTGGGTGATTTCATCGAAGAACGCAATGCATGCTGCGGATGCGTGCGTCAAACCGATGCCGTGATTCATGATGCGGTCGAGAATCTCTTCCAGGCTGAGCGACGAGGTCAGCGCCAGAGCCACTTCGTTGAGTGCCTCAAGGCGCGTCGTCTTGGCTTGAACAGCGCGCGCCATGCGGTTGAACGTTTCAATAAGTTCGGCGATTTCGTCGTTGGCGCGCGCCCGGACCGTCTCGTCGTAGGTGCCGGCTGCAATGGCGCGCGAGGCGTCGGTCAGGCGGCGCAACGGCATCATGAATTCGTGCCGTGCACGTCGCACCGCGGCCGCGGCGACAGTTACCGCTAATACAAGAAACGCGGCTTGCGCGGCAGCGAGCCAGATGGCGCCGTGGAAGCCGAAATATATCAGTCCGACGATGCCGGTCACGAGCAGGGCAAAGGCGCTGGCGCCGACCAGAAAATTCAGCCAGGCGGGCGATTGGCGTCTGCGCATGCCGCGCTTGTCCCAGAAGCGCGGGCTGTTGGCGCGCCGCTCTTCCCTGGCGAGCTCGTCGCCGGAGGATGATGCGGTCGCGCGGCGGCGGCGAAACGGCAATATGACTGTCATCTATTCGCGACTCGTGCAGTAGAATGGGCTTAAAAGCCCGCGAATCCCGCCTTAATTGCTATCTTTTTTGGGGTTGGCCGGCTATTTATCAACCGCCCGATGCGGGTGATCTCGGTGCCGCTGAAAATGGGGGTCGCCGAAACGACCGCCCGCTTATTTTCTAATTATAGTTGCTGCAGAGGTGGTTTGTTTGGCCGGGAAAGCCCCGGCCGGCCGGCGCAAAGGCCGGCGGCGGGACCATGGCAAGTCAAGAAAGGCGGATCAGCTGACGGCCGCGGCGGGCTGTTCGGACCCAATCAGGTAGGGGGAATATTGTTTGTCCGACCCCAGGATATGGGCATTAAGCCACATTTTGATGAACTCCATGCATTGTCCTTCAACGCCTGGGGCGCCTGCTTGTAGTTGTTTCTGGTAGCCCTGGACGAGGCGCACCAGCTTTTCGTGGTTGAGGTGATGCTTGGGCAGTTCGGGATAACCGCATTTCTTGAGGATGCGCTCCTCGTCGTCAAAGTGGTAACGGGTGTATTCGATGAGCTCGCCGAAAATCTTCTCCATAGTGCCGCGAGTGGCGCCTCTGCTGTGCTCACCGTGAAAGTTATTGCCGATGCTGAACAGGCGCTGATGCTGGGCGTCGATTTCGCTGAAACCAACGCTAAACATGTCACTCCAGACAAACAAAGTCATGATTTACCCCCTGGCCCGGGAATGCCGGATATCGGACATTCGTGTTTGCATGCCTGTTAACGTGTCCGGTGACCACTGTTGAACAGGTTGGGTTTTACATCTCCTCTATTCATCTAGCAGATGTGTGGGTATTGTCAAAGTATGAATAAATGTGGGGGTATGCAATCTAGCCGTGACAGGTGGGCAGTACCCGACGTGATGCGGCCAATCGCATTCAAAGATCGACCTCTCACGTCAGGCAAAACTTTAAAGTGACGACTGCGGTATTCGTGCCTTGCCAGTGCGCGCCCACACGGACCACGGCGTTTGTGTCAACGGCACCAGACATATGCCGAAAGACTGTAACGGCAAATTGATGTGGTACAGATTTTGCTTCGAGAGTAACAGCTAGAGGACGTTCAGTAGCCTGGCAAGGCGTGAATTGTCCACGATTTATTGGGGGCCGATGGTCAGCGATTAGCTTGACAAAGCCCTACGGACTACCTAGGAATAGTATAGCGAAAGCTATATTACTAATGGGGTGAGCGCGCCGCCCGGGCATTCCTGGGTGAGCCTGCGAAGTCGGCGCAATTTTAGTCAAATCGCAAACAAGAATACGGCCTGTTGGTTCAGCACAAGGACGTGTCCAAACTTGCATGCATGCTATATCACTACATGATTATATTCTGACTTACTGAGGCAATTTATGGACCGTCGTAAGTTGTTTTTTGCCGTTTTCGGTATCTGTTCGCTGCTCACAACGGCACTGGCTGCGCCAAGTGATTCGAATGAGGGATTTCCGCTGCGCTGGCGTTACCCGGAGGAGCAGTTCATCAGTACCCAGCAGTTCTACCAAATGTACCCCAAAGTCATCGTGGTCGACGCGCGCACCAAGTTTGAATGGGAAACGCTGCGCGTCAAAGGCTCCATAAACATGCCGGTAGATGAGATCGATACCGGATTCAATAGGCAGTTCGAGCACGATCTGAAAAAACTGCGTCAGCAAACCACCAAGCCGATCGTGTTCTATTGCAATGGTCGCACCTGCCCCAAGTCGTATGAAGCCGCGCGGCGCGCGATTCGCATCGGTGTGACCAATGTCTATACCTACGACGCCGGTATCATCGACTGGGTTAAGGCGCATCCGGAACTGTCCGAACTCTATGGAGCGTCACCGGTTTCGCCGGACGCACTCATCAGTGATACCGAATTCAAGGCCCATCTAATCAGTGCCAGCGATTTTGAATCGCGCGTGAGAAAAGTGAAGGACTGTCACTGCATCGTCCTTGATGTGCGCGACCTTGCACAGCGTGACTATTCGCTTTTTCCGATGCACGATGTCCATGTAACGCTCGACAACAAAAAGCGGCTGGATCAAGAGATCGACGCCGCGCTGCGCGACCACAAAACCCTGCTTGCCTACGATGCCGTCGGCAAGCAGGTGCCATGGTTGCAGTATTATTTTGTGAAACATGGAGTGAAGAATTACTATTTCATGAAGGACGGCGAAGCGGGCTACGTGGCAGCCATAAAGTAGCGCCCGCCGCGCCGTGCATGGCGCGAACGCGGGGCACGGCTCGATGCCCACGCTGCGGTTTTGCCGGACCGTAGTCCGTCGGTGCTTTCGCCGGCGGTGCGGTTGCGCTCGGACCCGTGCACGCCTGACTCTGACAGGGACCCGGTACGTCACCCAATGGTCAGCTGACAGATTTCAGGAGGGTAGGGCATTGAGGCTGGTAAGACTCATTTCTTTTGTGGCCGGGCCGGGTGGCTGCCGGCGCTTTTTAGTGAACCATTGCAGGCAGTACCACGAAGCGCATTGCGCCGCGCAGGCGGAATCCTGATGCCGACCAGCGCGGACCGTTTTCATCTTGACCTGCTGCGTGCCTATCTGGACAGCGCGGACGATGCGATCTTTGTCGTGTGCGATGAACTTAAGTTTCTTCTCGCCAACCGGGTCATGGAGGAGTGGCTGGGAGAAGCCGAGAGCACTCTCACACGGCACAATCAGCGCACGGCTTTCACCGCTTTTTTCCCTGAGCCTGAGACTCGCGCGCGCGTCGCGCGTGCGTTGGAGGCGTCCATTGCCGGACATCCGCAGCGTCTTGCCTGCCGCATTGAACCGGCGCGTGCCCCGGGGCGCTGGGTGGAACTCGGGCTGCGGCGCGTTGATGTCGCTGCCGGTAGCATGGTGATCGGCGTGGCGCGGGATGTCACCGCGCATTACGAAGAAAGCGCACTGCTTGCCAGGCTGTCCGGGGTCGTCGAACAGACCGCAGATATCGTGGTTATCACGAATTGCGACGGCATCATCGAATACGTCAATCCGGCCTTCGAAACGGTCACTCAGTACACGCGCCAGGAAGCGGTTGGCGCAAGCCCGCGTCTTATCCGATCCGATCACCACGATGCCTTGTACTACGCCTGGCTGTGGTCGGTAATTCTTCGGGGTGAAGTATTCCGCGGCGTGTTCGTCAACCGCCGCAAGGACGGGACGCTCTACTACGAGGAAAAGACCATATCGCCATTGCGCGACGCGAGCGGCGCCATCAGCCATTTCGTCTCCACGGGCAAGGATGTCAGCGACCGCATGGAGACGGCAGCGCGTCTGGATCGGCTTGCCTATCAGGATCTGCTCACCGGTTTGCCCAATCGCAACCGCTTTCGCGAGGCGCTCGCCAGTGCTCTTGCGGATGCCTCAAATGACGCACGCGAGATCGCGTTGCTGCTGATCAATCTCGACAATTTCAAAACGGTAAACGAAAGTCTCGGACGTGAAGCCGGTGATGCCCTGCTCAAGACGGTAGCCGGACGCCTGCGTTCGGCGCTGGCACCGGGCACCTTCCTGGCGCGTCTCGGCAACGACGAGTTTGCCGCAATTGTAAAAGCAGAAGACGGTACTCAAGCGGCAAGCCGCGTTTCTTCTGAGCTTCTTGCCGCCCTCGCTACTCCTTCGTCGGTACTGGGGCGGGAGGTCTTTGCGTCGATGCGCATAGGCATTGCCATTGGCCCCGGGCACGGACAGGATGCCGATTCGCTATGGAGCCATGCCGATACCGCGATGCATCGGGTAAAAGAAGCACGCCGCGGTGATTACAGCTTTTACGCTCCAGACATGAGCAAGAGCGCGCTGGCGCGCCTTACGCTGCAGACCGAGCTGGCACAGGCGCTCGAACGGTGTGAGTTTCGCATGCGCTACCAGCCGGTGGCCGATGTACGCAGTGGTCGCATTATCGGTGTTGAGGCCCTGATGCGCTGGCAGAATCCGCGTCTCGGCACGGTCGAACCGGATCAATTTGTGCCGGCGCTGGAAGAATCGGGACTCATTATTCCAGCCGGACGCTGGGCTTTGAGGAACGTGTGCCAGCAGGTGCAGGAATGGCATGACCTCTTTGCCGGGTCCCTGTCCGTCTCGATCAACATTTCCGCGCGACAGTTTGTCTCGCCCGATTTTCTCGAAAATATCGGCTGCCTGAGCTGCTACCTCGGTCAGCATGGTCTGTGCCGCGGCATCACGGATTTTGAGATCACCGAGAGCGTGATGCTGGACGGCGATCCGCTGGTTGCCGACCATCTCAGGATCCTGCGGGCCAACGGCAAGCGCGTGTCGATCGACGATTTCGGCACCGGGTTTTCGTCGCTTGCCTATCTCAGCCGCTTCGCGGTTGACAGCCTGAAAATCGACCGAGCGTTTGTGCGCGATATGGTTGAAAAGCCGGAGGCGGCTGCTTTGGTGCGCGCCATCATCGCCATGGCCCGTTCCCTCGATCTCGAAGTCGTCGGCGAGGGTGTCGAAACCGAAGAGCAGCTGGCTTACCTAAAGAAGCTTGGCTGCGACCGGGTCCAGGGATTTTTGATAAGCCCGCCGCTGCCGCCGGAAGGGATAACGAAACTGCTCGCCCAGCAGCAAGCGCATTTCGGATGATCCGGTCAGGATTTCGCTGAACTTACCCTGAGCCAGGACAGCGTTAGCCGATCCATTCGTGTTCCATCACATCCAGGAGAATGTCCTGGCTGAAGGATTCGGTCGCGCTTTCCACGTATAAAGTGGCGACGCGTACGCCGGGACTGTCGAAGGTCACGGCGCAGTTGAATGTGCCGGGCAGGTCGATGCTTTGATTGCACGGCGTGTCACCGCCCACCTCCACCTTGGCGCGAGCTTTGCCGCTGCCTCCGAGCATGGCCTGGATGCGGAATGGTTTGCGTGGCAGGCTGCGATAGACCTGCGGATCGCGGTTGGCGTTGTACTGCAGATTGTTGAGTTTTATCAGCTTGACCAGTCTGTTCATGTGCTTGTCTCGCTTGCAGTATGTCTTGGGTGGGGGGAACCTATACCTTACGCCGACACTCAAGTATTATAAGGAGTCCCTAATATTGGGACAAGGCCGGCAGTGATTATGCGCCGGCGACCCGACAGAGACGAAAATTGTGTCAGGAAACAGCGAACTGAGCCGCGCTTTCATCCAGGTAGATGGTCGACTGCGCAGCCTGGAACGCACCTTGCGGGAAAACGGGGAATTGCCCTTATCCTTCACCGTAGACGAGAGCCTCGAGCTGACGCGCACGCTGCTGCGCGGCTACATCGCGAGCCGCGCCAGCGATGGCGAAGCGCCCGCGATGGCACCTGGCCAGACTGCAGCCGGGGATGACGATCTGCTGGAACTCTTTAAGGTATTTGTCAAAGGGGATCCAAGCCTCAATGCCGTGCGCGACAATATTCGCGAACTCGTTTATTACCGCAATTGCATCGATTTGCAGCGCGCCGATGCTCTGCCGGTTCGGCCCGATGCCATGGCCGTGCGTACCGTGCGCCACATTTATCTTTACCTGCACAGCCGCTCGGAACAGGAGGGGCGGCTGGCGCGAGATTAGCCGCGGGCGCCAATAACTCGGACCCATGGAAGCCATCGGCGAGTGCAAATATCTTCCGACGCGTGCGGCGGTTTTCATCGGTTCTTCCCAGTACCGGCGCCACAGCTACGGTTCTAACCACCCGCTTTCCATTCCCCGGGTATCTCTTACATTTGATCTGATTAACGCCTACGGCGCGCTGCTTCCGCAGGAATTTCGCACCGGCCGTGCGGCGACTGAGGCCGAGCTGTGCCGGTTCCACAGCGCCGACTATGTGCGCGCGCTGCAGCGCTGCGAAGCGCTCGGTGGGGTGAGCGAGGATTACCGCCAGCGCCACAACATCGGCAATCTGGAAAATCCCTGGTTTCCAGGATTTTTCCGCACGCCTGCGCTGGCGACCGGATCGAGCCTGCAGGGCGCTGAAGAAGTTCTGGCCGGACGTGTTGCCTTCAGTCCCGCCGGCGGAATGCATCATGCGCGGCCGGATCGCGCGCAGGGTTTTTGCTATTTCAACGATGCGGTGCTGTCGGTATTGCGCTTGCGCGATGCCGGACTGCGCGTGCTCTATGTCGATATCGATGCGCATCACGGCGATGGAGTGGAGGAGGCGTTTCGCGAAGATCCGGCGGTGCTGACTTTCTCGCTGCACATGGACACCGCCTATGCCTATCCGTTCCGCGGCGGCACGCTGGCCGATCAGGGGGCGCCGGCCGGGGAGGGAATGTGTCTCAATGTACCGCTGCCTGCCGCAACCAGCGATGCCGAGTACGCGCTGCTGTTCGACACGCTATGGCCGCAGGTTATGAAGGCATTTCGCCCCGGAGCTGTGGTGCTGCAGGCAGGCACCGATATTCTTTACGGCGATCCGCTCGGCAAGCTGCGCATTTCGACTCAGCGCTTTCTCGCGGTGGTGGCGCGTATCGTGGAAGACAGTCCGCGTCTGTTGGTGATCGGCGGCGGCGGTTACCATCCGCTGCTGCTGGCGCGCTGCTGGACTGGCCTGTGGGCTGTGCTTTCGGGGCGTACTTTGCCGGCGGCGATCCCGCCCGCGGGCCAGGCACTGTTGCGTGCGGTCGACTGGGATCAGGATGAGGATGAATCGTATTACCCGGGGTTGTTCGAGTCGCGCGTCGATGCGCAAAACGATGTGCCGGTGCGCGCCGAGATCGTTGCGCTGCTCGAGGGCATCAGGCGCACGCATCCCCTGATGGGCGGGCTATAACAGGCGTTCGCTCGTGAGCCCGACCAACTTAATAGAAGGATTCGCCAGCGCGGCGAGCACCCGCACCTATACTCAAAACCAAGGGGCGCGCTGCGCGCCCGGCCACTACAGCGATTTCCAACGCAGTGGCATCCTGCTGAGTTCTATCGGTGTCGGCACGTACCCCGGGGAGGCGAGCGATGCCGTAGATGCCGCCATCAGCGGTATCGTGGCACGCGCACTCAGCAACGGGCTCAATGTGATCGATACCGGTACGCATTATCGTTACGGACGATCACTGCGTGCGGTCGGCGCGGGTTTGCGCACAGCATTGGCCGCAGGCGTGGCGCGCTCTGCGGTGTTTGTCGCATCAAAGGGTGGATTTATGCTGTTTCCGCATGGTCCGCCGGCTGATCCGGGCGACTGGTTCCGGCGCGAGATCGTGGAGCGCGGTCTCGGTACCTACGCCGACCTGGCTCGTACGGTGCATTTGCTGTCACCGGAATATATAAAGTATCAAATAGATATCAACCGCGAGTGGCTCGGCATTGAGACACTCGACGCCTTTCTCGTGGACCAGCCGGAAGTGCACATTGCGCAGATCGGCAAGCCGGCGCTGATCGCCAAGCTCGAGACGGTGTTCCTGGCGCTTGAGCAGGCAGTACAGCAAGGCAAGATCCGCCACTACGGCGTGTCGACGTTTCACGCGTTCCGCGCGCATACCGACGACCCGGCGTTTCTGTCGCTCACCTCTTTGATAGGACTGGCCGAGAAAGCGGCATCACTGGTGTTCGGCGGCAACAATGCCGGACATCACTTTAACGTGATTCAGATGCCGTTCAATCAGGTCATGCCCGAGGGTTTTGTGCGCTTCAATCAGGTGACCGGCCAGGGCAATGAAACGTCGACGCTACAGGCGGCCATGCAGCTCAAAGTTTACGTCATGGCCAGCCATACCCTGTTCAAGGGTCATCTTGCAGGGCAGTCCATCGACGTGGTGCAGCGGGCGCTGCCTGAGCTGCCAAGCCCCGCCGCGCGCGCTATCCAGTTCAATCGTTCAACGCCCGGGCTCGGCACCACGCTTGTCGGACTTAGCCAGCCGGCGCATCTGGAAGACGCCCTGGCGGTCGCGCGGATTGCGCCCATGGAACGCAAGAACTATCTGGGGATGTACGAAAAAGCCCCCTGATAATGTGCGATTGCGCAGCGCGCGAGATCGGCTAAACTAACCTCATATGGCAGACCAGAATAACGCATCCGCCGCACCCGCCGCCCAGAGCGGGGCACCGGCCCAGGGAATCCCAGCTAACGTCGATCCGCTCAAGCTTCTCAGCCAGATACTGGCCCTGGCGGTGCGGCACAAGGCGTCAGACATCCATCTGCGCACGCGCAGTCACCCAATCCTGCGCGTCGACGGCGGATTGCGGGCCGTGCGCGAAATCCCGCCTTTACCGCCTGAATTCATGGAGAGGCTGGCGCGCACCATGATGTCAGCGCGCTTGAGCTCCCAGTTTGACAAGGATCACCAGGTCGACCTGTCGATCGGTTTCAAGGATATCGGACGCGTGCGCGCCAATCTGTTTTATCAGCGCGGTTCGATCGGCATGGTGCTGCGCGTGATTAACTCCAGTATCCCGACGCTGGCCGACCTGCGCATTCCCGAGATGGTGAAAAAATTCGCCAATCTCGAGCGCGGACTTGTGCTGATCACCGGTGCGACGGGTTCCGGCAAGTCGACCACGCTGGCCTCGCTCATCAACGAGATCAATGCATCCCAGAACAACCATATCATCACGATCGAGGATCCGATCGAGTTCCTGTTCTCGGAGAAGCGTTCGATCATTACGCAGCGCGAGCTGGGCATCGATACCAACAGTTTCGCCGATGCCATGAAGGCATCGCTGCGCGAAGACCCGGATGTGATCCTGCTCGGTGAAATGCGTGATCCTGAGACCATTGAGATGGCGCTGACTGCTGCCGAGACCGGACATCTGGTGTTTTCCACGGTGCATTCCCCGGGCGCGGCGGAGACAGTGTCGCGCATTATTTCGGCGTTCCAGCCGGAAGGCCAGCAAACCATGCGCGCCAAGCTTGCCCAGAATTTGATGGGCGTGGTGAGTCAGCGCCTGCTTCCACACAAGGGCGGGCAGGGCCGTATCGTTGCCTGCGAGGTTATGACGGTGTCCGCGCTGGTGCGCGAGTACGTGCTTGATCCGCTCAAGATCAAGGAAATCAACGATGTCGTGAAAAAGGGCACTGCCGCGGAGGGGATGCAGTCCTTCGACCAGAGCCTGCTGCAGCTATTCCGTGCTGGCGAGATCGACGAGGAAACGGCACTGCAGTTCGCCACCAGCGCCACGGACCTCAAGCTCAAGCTCGAAGGCTTCTAGGCATCTCCATTGGCTCGATTGCTTCGGCTTGCTTTCCTGCTGATCGGAAGTCCCAAATATCACCGACCTGCAGTTTTCGTCCAGCTGCGACGCTGCGGACAATAGCCTATGGGCCTGTTGCTGGCGACAACGCGAGCCCTGAGCAAAAGACTCCAGACAATCCCCGGCGATGCGTCCACGACGCGGGTGTCGTGCATAAAGTTGTCTCAAAGTCTGCCCTTTGGGCAAGTGCCGAGGCTATTTGCAGCGGTACATCCTCTTCCTTGCCGCTTATTTCCGCCGGGTCAGCTCACGCAGGAGCTTTTCCTGTTCGGCAAATGACGGCGCGCGTTTCGCAGATTCTTCCGCCGCCGCCGTTGGCGAGTGGCCCCCGCGCTCGGCCTCTTTGGAACGGACATAGTCGTTGAGGTCCGCGTCATCGGTGTAATGGCCGCGGAAGCCCGGGGGCGGTGCATTGCCATGGTGCAGGTACTCGGCCATGCGTGCCTGCTTGTTGAGACCGGTTACGCGCCGGTCGATCCAGACCAGGTCATACGCAGCCCAAATCCCGGCGATGACGACGGGGATCAAGGTTAGCCAGTTGTGCAGGCTGCGATGCACGATGACCGCCGATGTGCTGAGGGCCATGTACAGGAGAGCACGTGACCAATCGCCGAGGTAGAACCGGTGGGCGCCCAGCGGGAACAGTATCCACAATATATATGCGGTGACCCGCCTTTTCAGGCGCTGTTTCAAGCGCCGGTTGGCACTTTGCAGGCCACTTCCTTCCAAATCGAGTTTTTCCCAGGCAGAAGGCATTCGCTATCGAATCTATTAGTTAAGGGATGTACCAAATAAAGCCAGTTTATGCTCAAATGCCATGCTCACCCCTAATAAGACGGACCTGATTTTGTGTCCGGCGGTAACAAGCCATGGCTGATCGTAGACTCCAAGTGTTCCATACTGTAGCGCGCTTGCTGAGCTTCACCAAGGCGGCCGAAACGCTGCATATGACCCAGCCTGCGGTTACCTTTCAGATCCGTCAGCTGGAAGAGCATTTCAATACCCGCTTGTTCGACCGCACGCATAATCGCATCAGCCTGACAGTGGCGGGGGAGCGCGTCTTCGAATACGCCGAAAAGATCATCGCGCTGTACGGCGAGATGGATAGCCGTGTGCGCGAACTGACGGGCGACGTCAGCGGCATCCTGCTGATTGGCGCCAGTACCACGATCGCGGAATATGTGCTGCCCGGTCTGCTGGGTGAATTCCAGTCACGCTATCCGGACGTCAACGTGCGATTGAGCGTGTCCAATTCGCTCGGCATCGTGCATCTGGTGGAGAACAACTCTGTGGACGTCGGCATCGTCGAATCTCCGGTGACCAACAAGAACCTTGCAGTCGAGGTCTGCTGGCACGATGAACTGGTATTCATTTGCCCGCCCCACCATGCTCTGGCATCACGCCAGTTGATCGCGGTGGAGGATCTCGTGACCCTGCCATTTCTGTGCCGCGAAGAAGGGTCGGGTACGCGCGAGGTAATCAGCGAGTATCTGGCGCAGAACGGAGTGCAGTTGCAGGATCTTAATCTATGCATGGAATTCGGCAGTCCGGAATCGATTAAAAGTGCTGTCGAGGCAGGACTGGGCATATCCATCGTTTCGCGTGCCACAGTTGGCAAAGAGCTCAAACTTGGCACGCTCGTGGCGCTGCCGTTGAAGCCGCCTCTGGAACGGCCTTTCTCCTTCGTTTACCAGCGGCAGAAGTTCCGCTTGCGCGCGGTCGAGGAATTCATGAAGTTCGCCCACGAGCAGTGTGAGCGCCAGGGCGCACAGATCAAGGACAGCCGGACCGCCAACTGACCTAGCCGGTCGCAATATCCGGCGCCATGTTGCCGGTCCGCAATGATTGTGGCTTGCGGGGCAAGCAGTGTCACGCCTGGCAGGTTACAGCGCGAGATGCAGGAAGGTTGGGCCAATCATGAAACAATTTGCTGTACTGCAGCATACCTACTCGGAGTTTCTCGGCACCATCGAGAACCAGCTTGAGAAGCGCGACATCGGCTTCGTCTATTTCCGGCCGTTCGTTGGCCAGGATCTGCCCGCCAGCGCCGGCCAGTTCGACGCGCTGTTTCTGCTGGGCGGGTCGCACCCGACCGCGGATCGCGCATCCTGTCCCTGGGTCGACGATGAATTGCGCATGATCCGGGCGTTCCGTGGCGCGCAACGGCCGGTGGTTGCCTTTGGCTTCGGTGCCCTGGTGCTGGCGGAGTATGCCGGGGCAAAAATATCACCCGACCCGCTGCACACCGCCTATTGGACGAACGCGCACCAGAGCGAGGCAGGCAAGGGGGACGCGCTGGCCGAAGCAGTTGATGGCCGGCGAGTGCTGGTTATGTATAACGGCAGCGCAACCTTGCCGCCGGATGCGCGATCGATCGTGGTGGATGATAATGGGAACTGCATCGCTTTTCGGCCGGACGCGGGGTCCTACGGTATGTTATTCCGGCCCGAGCTCAAGCCGGGCATGATCGAGGATATGATTATGGAGGCCAAGCGCCCGGTGCCGGACAACATCAGTCAGCTGCTGGTCGAGGCGCGCGGCGAATGGAACAACATGCAGCAAACGAAAGATCGGGTCATTGCCGCGCTGGTAAAGGAACTCGATCTGATGCAAGAGCGGCATAAAATGCCGATATTCCGCTTGAACGTCGAAGACGACGGCTAGCGTGGGGCGGTGAACCGGGGATTCTAGAACCATGTCGAAAGCCAGTGAGAAACGCCTGCGCGATATTCTGCGGCGCCTGCCGGAGTCGCAGGCGCAGATGCTGATCGAGTTCGCCGAATTCCTGGAGGCGCGCCACGCCCAGCCAGGCGCAACGACTGGGTTGCCCGAAACCGCAACCCCGCAACCCATTCCTCGACCGGAACAGGAGAGTGTGGTCAAAGCCATCAAGCGACTGGCGGCCACTTACCCGATGCTGGATCGCTCCAAGATGCTGAACGAAACATCGTCGCTCATGACGCAGCACGTGATGCAGGGGCGCGAAGCCGTCGAAGTAATCGATGAACTGGAAGTCATGTTCCGTCGGCACTACGAGAAGCTCACAAACGGTGATGAGCCGAAGTAACCGGGCACGGCCATCCGGCAGTTTTTAGCTGTTTATCCGTCATGTTTAAAGCGCGAAAAGAAGCAATTGCGCTTCTGCTTCCGCTGTCACCGTCAACGCTGCCGACAGCCATTTTCCGGCCAGTGTTATGGCTTTCGCCGGCAACGATACTTTCCAGCGCAACACCTGTTTCTTCTGATCTCAACGCTTTGGATCCTGCGGACCTGGTCGTTGACCAGGTTTAGCCGGCGTCCGGCGAAATTTCCTATTTTGCCCAATCCAACCTAAGAATCAGTACAATTTGCACGTGCGC
>JAKBDW010000156.1:0-3991 GCA_021834245.1 Pseudomonadota bacterium | reverse complement strand
TGTTCGATGCGCTCTCGTTCGGCGCGCAGTAGAGCGCGATTGCCTGATTTCAGGCGCGCTAGACGCTGCTGTTCGAGATGCAATTGCTTCTGTTGTAGCCCGTAGCGCAGCTTTTCATCGGCATACTGGAAGTGCCCAACGATTCCCTCTGCGGCGAGTTTGCGGTCGGCCGCTACGTGCATCGCCGAACTCTCCAGATCGACTTTCATGCTAGCAATCCGCGATCGTTCGTTGAGCACGGCGCTCTGCTCGCTTTGCTCCTGGGCAATTAAATCGGCGCGCGCCGCTGCGAGCGCAGCCGCGGCGCTTTGCGCGGCGTTGGCCATCTGTGGGTTTGACAAGGTCACGAGGGGCTCACCTCGGTGCACGCGCTGTCCGGGCTCAACCCACACCTGTTCAAGCACGCCGGTTGCTGGTGCGGCGATCCAGCGTGATTGTGCGGGTATGAGTTTGCCGGTGGCACGTATACGTACTGCGAACGTGCCCCGTTGTACGGTACCGATGTAGAGTGACTTTAGCGCGACACCGGTGACGTTTTGGGCGCTGACCCGCCATGCCCATCCCGCTCCGGCAAGGAGAATCAAGGCGAGGGCAACGATCCAGCCGCCGTGCGGTCTCCGCCAGTACCGCGGGGTTGCAAAGTGGCTGCTGCGGTACGTGAGCTGGTCGGATTTCCTCTCAGGGTTCATGCACAATCTCCACCGTTCTTAATGCAGGGCGCAACCGTTTCGAGTTGCCGAAGATCACGAAGGCTGGGCCAGAAAAGTTTATAGATTCTGCTTTGTCTGCCCCTTTTCTACACTGCCTGCGCGTTTCGCCAGATCGCATGTTCTCGCAGGCGCCCTCGCTCCGAGGCATCGTGCGCAGGTCGCGGCTGCGCTTATTGCAAGACGCAGCTATGCGGCGGTGACTCAGCAATGGGGTTGCGCCGCCAAGTTTTCGTTGCGCTTTGTCCTGGACGATTCCCGGGGCGATAGTAACCCATTTCGCCCGGTCGGCGATTTTGCCTGATGACCATCCCAGCGGATCGTGTGGGGCGCTGTCGTGCTTAGATTCCCCGTGCGCAGTACTGAATGCGCACGGGGAGCATCGCGTGGCACCGGAAGCAGCAGCGGACTGTGAACGTCGGTGCGATTCGTGGTGCCGTAGCGTACCATGACCTGGCGGGATCAAATGCCAGCAAATTCTTGCAAAAAGTTACCCGAATTTAGCAAATTCACGTATTTTCGCGGCATGGTGTGAGGTCCATCTGGGAGATGAACTCGCGCTACGCGGCGGGGTGCGGATTAGTGGAAAGGCGGAATGACGTCGCCACGATTTGTCAGCCGAGCAGGCGGGTCAATCCCATAGCCGCTGCTCGGCTGCTTAGCTTTTATGGAGCGCGGAGCACCAGGGGGCTGTGCCCGCGTGCGTGCGGCCCCATGGCGTACAGATATGGGCCCGTGACTTGCTCAGGCTGTGGATGCGCATTGCTTGCTTCACCGGGATAGTGGAGTCGCCGTCCGGGAGTCATCACGGCACCGGAATCGATGCCGAATACGCGCACGGGATGGGCGCTCTGCGGATGATATTCGTCGGCCAGCACGCCGATGAGCGCTTCTTGCGCAGCTTTGGCCATCGCAAAGCCGCCCCAATAGGCACGAGATGCCGCTTGCAGCGAAAAGCCGACCACCGGTTCCTCGCCCTTGTGAAGAAGTGGCATGCACCATTGAGTAAGAAAGAAGGGCGCGGCAAGGTTTATGTTCATCACCTTGGTCCAGGTTGCCGGAGGGTAGTGCTCGAAGGGGGTCAGGGCACCGATCCAGCCTGCATTGTTGAGTACTCCGTCAAGACGTCCGCATTGCGTGCCGATATGGTCCGCGATCTCTCGCAGGCCGCTGATAGTAATTCCCGACAGATCAGCCGGACAAAGCAGCGCCTCGCTTCCACTCTGCGCGAGAATCTCGTCGCTGAGCGCATTTAGTCCTGGGCGATCCCAGTCGAGTAGTACAAGTCGTGCACCGTGACGGGCGTAACGCATGGCAACAGCACGACCGATTCCATGCGCTGCACCAGTAATCAGGATCACTCGATTAGCGAGAAGATCTGCGGGACCGTCGTATTGAAGTAAATGAAGGTAGCTCGGCGGAGAATGCATTGCGTGCATAGAGATCGCTATTTCTGAGTTGATCGGAATAGTACGGTAAAGACTTCTCATGCGTCGGTTCACTTGTACCGATGCGCCACAGCCTGATAAACATCAGTTTCCGAGTTAATCGGGTCCAAAAAAAAAGGGAAGTCTGAAAGAACACTCGTTATCATACGCGCCTCGACGGGAACGGGTGATGGCAGGGCACGCTTCGGACGCCAATACGAGCGTAGACCGCTGCTTGGCCCAGTTGGATCTGTGGAACTGACCTTGACTCTGTCTTTGGATCGTTTTTTCTCTCAAGAACAATCAGCGCGCGATGCGACGCGTGCGGCATTCATCACATTCGAGCAGCGAGTCACGCAACGGCTGCTTTCCTGCAAAAAAACGCTCCAAATAATGTGCAAAGCGCACTTCGGAAGCACCTGCGTGCCTCTCAAGTGGCGTCTCGCGGATCAGCCAGGTCAGTTGGCTGCCGTGCGGACGCGGTTCAGTCGCCGCTTACGGGTAAACGGCAGGTTCGACCACCGTTCTTCATTCATGCACTGCAGCAGGCAAATGGCGGAAAGGCGCAAGCCATGAAAGACGATTCGAAGCAGATAGAGCAATCGATGGTCATGGACTCGATCCGACCGGCAACGACCGCGGACAAGGGCCGTCGCAAATTCCTAATTTCCGCGGCAGGAGTTCTTGGGGCCGGTGCAGTGGGGCTATTCGCCGATGCTCTGATAGATAACATGAACCCAGGTAAGGCAGTGGAAGCGCTGGGGGCTCCGATTGACGTGGACGTCAGCCGAATGGAGCCCGGCCAACTGATTCTTGCCGAGTGGAAGAAGAAGCCAATCTGGATTCTCCGCCGCGAGGAGTGGATGCTGAAGACGCTCTCGGAGCCGTCGTTGCTACAGCGGCTTAAGGATCCGGATAGCAAGCAAAATCAGCAGCCGGCCGAACAATTCGTAAACGGCAATTTCCGCGCGCTGCGTCCTGAATATTTCATTGCGGTAGCGCTTTGCACGCACATGCAATGCATTCCCGGTTTTCGACCGGCTCCGCACACTCTTACCCCCTGGTGGCCGGGCGGCTTCCACTGTGCGTGTCATGGGTCGATGTACGATTTCTCCGCGCGCGTGATCGAAGGTTCGCCCGCACCGTCGAACATACCGATCCCACCGTATTTTTGGAAATCGGACACGGTCGCCCGTATAGGCGAGGTAAATGTTTCTGGGCTTGACAAGAACTGGACGCCGGACATCTGGTGATGTCGTGCAAGACACGATTTGCGCGTCAGAAGGCTTGTAAGAAGGAAATCATTGCAATGAAATCCGCATTGGCAGCGCTGGTTCTCGCCGCTCTCGTCGTTCCTTCAGCGTACGGCAAGGACGACTTTCACGGTATGCCGCCCGCCGGAGCTGTGGCACAGGGTGCAACCAAAGTTGCTGTCTGTATTGCCTGTCACGGCAGCAATGGCGTTGGCATGACACCACTTTATCCGAATCTGGCCGGCCAGCAGTACAACTACCTTCTAAAGGAACTAGAGAACTTTCGCAGTGGAGCTCGTAAGCAGAGCGTCATGAGTGGAATGGCCATGACGATTCCACCGTCACCCCAGCACGCAAACCTCAAAGATATCGCAGCGTATTTCTCCCACCTTAAACCGATGTGGGCAGTCAACGCTGTGGGTACCCCCGCCGCGTCTGCTGATCAGATAAATCTCGGAAAGACGATCTATCAGCAGGGTATTGCCGCCGACGACATTCCGTCCTGTGCCGCCTGTCACGGGCTCAGCGGAGAGGGCAACGGTCCGATGGCGATTCCGATGCTAGCCGGACAGCATGCGCCTTACATGATTGGGGAGTTACAGAG
>JAKBDW010000430.1:0-4002 GCA_021834245.1 Pseudomonadota bacterium | reverse complement strand
ACTTTTTGTTGCTCAGGTACTTAAAAAAAATATTTTATAATAGTGTTGCGGAATTAAGGTTTATAATAGTGTTGCGGAATTAAGGTTTACAAATTAAACAGACGGTATTTTGGAGACAAACTCTTTGACAGACTAGTAATTGCGAATATAACAGGTGCATAAACGGATAATCAGAATCTTTAAACATCCTAATTAACTACCTGCGGATTTTAGGTATTATTATAGAAGCCCCCATGAATAAATCGCTCATCATTTTCGGCATCGTCAACATAACCTCGGACAGTTTCTCCGATGGAGGCCGGTATCTGGCGCCAGACGCAGCCATTGCGCAGGCGCGTAAGCTGATGGCCGAGGGGGCAGATGTGATCGACCTCGGTCCGGCATCCAGCAATCCCGACGCCGCGCCTGTTTCGTCCGACACAGAAATCGCGCGTATCGCGCCGGTGCTGGACGCGCTCAAGGCAGATGGCATTCCCGTCTCGCTCGACAGTTATCAACCCGCGACGCAAGCCTATGCCTTGTCGCGTGGTGTGGCCTATCTCAATGATATTCGCGGTTTTCCAGACGCTGCGTTCTATCCG
The DNA here is from genome assembly GCA_021834245.1 of Pseudomonadota bacterium. Taxonomy (GTDB): domain Bacteria; phylum Pseudomonadota; class Gammaproteobacteria; order Acidiferrobacterales; family UBA6901; genus JAJXUF01. Next base: position 3,421 of record JAKBDW010000430.1, on the reverse strand, counting down.
CAATTGGCGAAATCATCTGCCAAACTCGTCGTTATGCATTCGGTGCAAGACGGGCAGGCAGATCGGCGCGAGGCACCCGCTGGCGACATCATGGATCACATTGCGGCGTTCTTTGACGCGCGCATCGCGGCGCTGACGGGTGCCGGTATCAAACGCAACCGCCTTGTCCTTGATCCCGGCATGGGGTTTTTTCTGGGGGCTGCTCCCGAAACCTCGCTCTCGGTGCTGGCGCGGTTCGATGAATTGCGGCTGCGCTTCGATTTGCCGGTGCTTCTGTCTGTTTCGCGCAAATCCTTTCTGCGCGCGCTCACAGGCCGTGGTCCGGGGGATGTCGGGGCCGCGACACTCGCTGCAGAGCTTGCCGCCGCCGCAGGTGGAGCTGACTTCATCCGCACACACGAGCCGCGCCCCTTGCGCGACGGGCTGGCGGTATTGGCGGCGCTGAAAGAAACCGCAAGAATTCGTTAACTGCACATTCGGGATATTTCTCTATATTCGCGGTTCAGCAGGCATGTCCCCTTTGAGGGCGACCCGACGACAGGATAATCGACCTTATGGTGCGCAAATATTTCGGCACAGACGGTATTCGTGGCAAAGCCAACGAAGGCGCGATGACGGCGGAAACCGCCTTGCGCGTCGGCATGGCGGCTGGCCGTGTCTTTCGTCGCGGTGACCACCGCCATCGTGTCGTGATCGGCAAGGATACGCGCCTGTCGGGCTATATGCTTGAACCCGCGCTCACAGCCGGTTTCACCTCGATGGGCATGGACGTATTCCTTTTTGGCCCGCTGCCGACAACGTATAGGAAGAATAAACGCCCTTTTCACCCAAGTCCAACAGCTTTGGACCGCAGTTGACTCTTTCGACACCCCTGCGATGCAACCCAATCCGGCTGACGGGGAGCCAGCAACGCTGAAAATTTACCCTCCTCTTTCCCACTAGCGGCTCCTTTTCCGACAACCAGCACGGCGGATCCCTGCCGCGGCGCTGTGAACGCAGCATTTTGATTGGTATCGTTGGCCTTCAGGCTCGTCAGTCAAACAGACCCAGGAGCAGCTCAGCCGGTGGCGCCCGGCTTTCGGGTAACGCCCTGGTCCCGCTGGTTTCGGCTTTGTGCTTCAGGTGATCAAGGATCTGCTTGATCACTATAGGGTCTTCAATGCAGGCGATGACTTTCATGGCGCCGCCGCAGCCGCTGCAGGTCTCGATGTCGATATTGAAAACACGCTTGAGCCGTTGCGCCCATGTCATCGACGCTCGCCGTTGTGCTGGTGTTGCCGGTTCATCAGCCACCCTGACCTTGTTGCCCCTGCCCCGTTTTGCCGGCGTGACCAACGCCCGGTGCCGACTGTTGGGTGCGAACACCCCGTGGAAGCGGGTTAGGTTGACTCTGGGCTTCGGTACCAGGGCGGCCAGCCTTGCAATGAAATCCAATGGTTCGAAAATGACGTGCGTGGTGCCGTCCCGGTACGGCGTCTTGAGCTGGTAGCGCACGTTGCCGCCTCGTGTTAACGACAGCCGCTTCTCGGATACCGCCGGGCGGCTGATGTACCGGCACAGCCGTTCGAGCTTCTTGCGTTCATCGGCCCTGGCCGCCACGCCGGCGTGCAGGCTGGACCCGGCTACCTTGCCAATCCCGTCACCGAACGGATCACCACTGGTCGGCAGAGTTTGCAAAGTGAACACCTTTCGCCCCGCCTGTGAACCGACAGCGATACGGTAAGTGATCGAGTGCCCCAGCAGGGGTGTCATCGGGTCGTCATCCACCGCATCCGAGGCCAGATAGCTGTTTTCGACATCCCGTTCCAGCAGGCCTTGCCGTTCCAGATAGCGACCCACCCGGTGGGCGATGGTGTGCGTCAGCTGGGTGAGCTCTGGGCTGGTCGGCGCCTTGACCCAGCGGAAACGCGCTGAGCCGTGGGATTGCTCGACATACACACCGTCGAGAAACAGCATGTGGAAGTGAACATTCAGATTGAGCGCCGATCCAAAACGCTGGATCAGGGTGACCGCGCCCGTCTTGGCCACTTGGTGGGTATGGCCCGCTTTCTTGACCAGGTGCGTGGCAATGACGCGGTAAACGATGCCCAGCACCCACCCCATGATCTCGGGCCGGCTGGCAAACAGGAAACGCAGCTGAAACGGGAAGCTCAACACCCACTGACGCATGGGTTGTTCAGGCAGTACTTCATCAACCAGCAAGGCGGCACTTTCGGCCATCCGCCGCGCCCCACAGCTCGGGCAGAAACCGCGACGCTTACAGCTGAAAGCGACCAGGTGCTCGGCGTGGCAAGACTCGCAGCGAACCCGTAGAAAGCCATGCTCCAGCCGCCCGCATTGGAGAAATTCTTCAAATTCCCGTTGCACATAGCCCGGCAATTCCTTTCCCTGCTCTGCCATAAGCGCAGCGAATGCCGGGTAATACTCGTCAACGATCTGATAGAGAAGGGTTTGCTCGGGTCGGTGGCTCTGGTAACGACCAGTATCCCGATCCCGGCTGGCCGTCCTGGCCGCCACATGAGGCATGTTCCGCGTCCTTGCAATACTGTGTTTACATACAGTCTATCGCTTAGCGGAAAGTTCTTTTACCCTCAGCCGAAATGCCTGCCGTTGCTAGACATTGCCAGCCAGTGCCCGTCACTCCCACTCGATTGTAAACAAGCACACAAAACCCTTTAGTGACAACAATTTGCAAGAACTATCAGGCTCAGTGCCATGAAAAATACCATGACCAGATCATGAGGTTGAACACGGCTTGCGCCGGCAGCGTTCACGCTCCTGGTCGGCGATCTCGCCCGGCTGCAATGCTAGCTCAGCATCGGTCATGCGCTCCAGCACGTCGCGTAGGCGGATGGTGCAAGGAATGGGCGGCAGCTCGAACTCATAGCCGCCGGCGATCATTTCGGCCGCAATCTCCTCGGTGATGAAAAACGGCTCGTCGTCTTGGTTCGGCTTCTTCATGCCCTTTCCTCCTGGCGCTCATCCTGGCCGACAGCGGCCAGGGCATCGGCTTCCGTCAATGCGTCCTCCACGAACGCGCCGTGCTGCTTCGCTTCGGCCTGGCTGACCTCGGCCCATATCCGTTTCACCTGGGCCGCACTGTACCCGGCCAGCTCGGCGGTCTTGTTGATGCTGTAGCCGGACTTGCGCAGCGCGACAACTTGGGCGCGGCGCTTCGGATCAGCACGGCGGCCCTTGTACCGCCCGGCCTGGCGGGCCAACTCAATGCCTTGGCGCTGGCGTTCGCGCCTGTCCTCGTAGTCGTCGCGGGCCATCTGCAAGGCCAGGCGAAAAAGCATGATCTGCACGGCTTCCAGCACGATCTTGGCGACGCCCTGGGCCTCGGCCGCCAGGTCGGATAGATCGACCACGCCAGGGACGGCCAGGCGTGCGCCTTTGGCCTGTATCGAGGCCACCAGGC
>JAKBDW010000091.1:0-4004 GCA_021834245.1 Pseudomonadota bacterium | reverse complement strand
GGATCAATTGACTGGCGACGATGGCCTAAACGGATTCGTCCGCAAGCCGAAACGTGTACTGGAATGAGGCGCAGTCGCCCAGAATTCCCATCGGATGCGGCCTCGCAGAGACCGGAGCAGCGATCTTGTCCTGATTGACCGCAAACGCATTGGCCTCAGTCAGAACGGAGTTACAAAGGGCTTCGTATTGCCGAAAATTTCAGCATGATCGACACAAACAGCGGGTACTCGTCCGGTCCGACTCTTTGCATCGGTTGATTGGTTGCGCAGCCCGCCGCCAATAGCAGCGGCGCTAACGCTGCGCCGGTCGCAGACAGCGCTCCGCGCCGGCAATGCTCGGCAATGTGTTCTTGGCATGAGTCACGGCGGCGGCGTCCGGCGACATGATGCGTAGATCATCAAGGCCCAAGCATCGCCCGGTGGTTTGCCAGTAGTTCGCCGTCTGGTTTCGCCTCCTCGACCAGAACTCGCGGTGCAGATCGCGTAGCCCAACCAAACCTTCTGGGAGTTCGAACGGATCCACCCCATTGGCTCGACGCTGGCGCGGAACGCTCACCATAAGCTGTGCGTGCGCTCCCTGAAGCCTTCGAAGGCCTCCTGCATGCGCGTGGTTTTCCCAAGCTGGGCGGTTGTGAAAACTCCGATACGCGCATCTCGTAATATCGACACAGAATGTCGATCGGAAATTTCGGCGTTTTCTCGGGGATTTTCAATATCTGGCGGTGTTCAAGGGGGGGTAGTTGCATAGGCGTGAATTTCTGTTGTTGATCCTAACTAAATTTGGCTTGTGACGTCCTTTTTCTCAAATTCCATGCAGTGATGATGCGGCGCCGAGCGGGTCCTTCAATAAAGTGAAACATTCCGATCGCAATAAATAGGCTTATGGCTAAAGTAATAATAAATCCAGAGGAATTTGATATGTTGCCAAACAGGGTCTTCTTGTCGGAATACCAACGAATAACAACTTGGTGCACCAAATAAAACGAGAAACTTACCTCGCCAAGATAAACCAGCATTCGATTCGAGGTGATCCGCGAAAATGCTCCTCTGGACAATGCAAATACGACAATTAGCAAGGCATAGGAAAATGCGGGGCCCATCATTGTTCTAAGAAAAGTAGATAATATCGGCTGATCTATAATTGGCGGAAGATTTACCATAATTCCGTTTATCAGTGCGACAGTTATTAATGTTCCCGCCTCGATGATGGTCCATCTCGCAAAAGAATGTTCCCCGCTGGTTTTGTGCCTCTCAAATTGAGTTCCGGAAAATACGCCAAGCGCAAACGCGCTGAGTCCAGAAATAGGCGACATGGCGCCAAATAATCCGGCGTCAATATTTGGTGAAATCCAATTAACGAGCATCATTGATGCTGATGTGAGTAGAAGGGTCGATATTATTGTTTCTAATGGATGCAATCTCATTAGCCGCAATATTAATGGAAATATTGCATAAAAGAACATTTCTGCGGATATTGACCAAGAAACTCCATTAAAGCTCTCCAGGATGGATTTTTTTGGAATCCATGCCTGCGTTAATGTGAGATTGAAAAACATGTCTCGCAGTGAGTTAATTGAATGAAACCAATATTTTGTCCATGGCCAGAATGCAACAAAAAGGAGGATGAAAGCCCCAAAATGCGCTGGCCATATTCTGGCGATCCGTGCAACAAAGAAATCGCCCCATGATCGGCCGCGCATTCCTGAAATTGTCAAAACAAACCCGGAAAGGACGAAAAATAGAGGGACAGCACCGGCAAGGTAAAACGGCGCAAATGCATTGATCTTGAAAAAATAGCTTTGAGAGTGCCACAAAAATATCGAAAGCGCGGCAAATATTCTCAAGCCCGTGAGTGAATCAATTTGTTTTTTCATGTTTTATATTCTTTGGCAAGTCAGGCTCAGATCGAATCGAATTGATGTGGTGTGCAGCCGATCGTCGTCCATGATTGTGCGGCCAGTTTTTACTCACTGACTAATTCCCGCATCCCCCGGAATGTCACCCAAAGATCGTCGTCCGGTTCGGCATCCTCGGCCTGAATTTCGCGGTGCAGATCGTGCGGGCCGACCAAGCCCTCGCGACCACGAACGGACGCACGCCCATCGGCTCGACGCTGGGGGGCACGCGGCCCATACGCTGCGCGTGCGCGCCTTCGCGGCTCGGTGGGCTTCATCCACTATGCGCTCGGGCTCGCGTATCCAGTAGTCGCCATTGCGATGCTTGAGCTCGGATATGGCGCTAATCGCGGCCACATCTTCGGTTCAGCCCGGTCGATGCGCCGCAAGGCAATGGTGGCCATCATTACGCAGGGGCCGCAACGGGTGAGACTGATAGCTGCTCCACCTGCCCAGCATGTCAGCCATGCCCAGTCTCAGCGCCGCCCAAGTCAAGCAAGAGGCCGCCGGCCACTCGGAGTTGGCATCTATCGGCCACTGGAACCGGTGCCCAGGACGGTTTCGAACGAACCTGATGATGTGGGGGGCCGGCAGGGGACCCGCGGTGAGCGCTCAGGCTGGCGAGCGCAGCCTTCGGCGCACCGTTCGCAATCCGCGCAGTGCGCCCGCGGGCAGCAGTACGCGCACGAGCGTGCGTAGGCTGACGTCGCTGAGGACACGGTGACGGAACGCGCTGGAAGTCAGAAGCGCAAGAGACTTGGTGCGTTGAACGGGGGCGAGTGCATAGGCAGCCTGCAATTCCAGGTTGCCCAATTGTCGGCGCACGGCTCCGGGGGAAAGCGAATGCACTTCAGAGGCGTATCGTTCGTGGATCAGTCTGGCCACGCGCAACGAGTCAAGGTTCATGCCCGGGCTTGAGGAGATCTGCCCGGGCGATCGCCTGTATCGGAGCAGCGGCAGGCTGATATATCCCACGCGGCCGACCCGCGTGACGCGCACCAGCCATTCCCACTCGCAGGCGATGCGGATCGAGGGGTCGAAGTTTCCGGCCGCCTCGAGGGCCTCACGGCGAAACATGACTGTGCAGGGATGGATGAAATTCCCCAGCATCATCTGGTCGAACACCTGGCCAGCATGGCATTCCACCTTGTCGCCCGCGGGCAGGCCGCAGGCCTGTATCGGTAGCAGGAGCCATTGCTGCTCCGGGTAGCGCGCCCGGACTCCGCCGTGACGCGCGCTGCAGCGCGAGTAGTACGAGCCGATCGACGAGCGCTCGAGCAGTCCGGACGTATCGAAACTACTGAAATCGGTGCTGCACAGAAGAAGATCCGGATGCGCGTTCAGATATTCGTATTGAATCTGGAGACGCGCGGGATCGCAGATGTCGTCGGCGTCGAGCAGGGCGATGAAGTCGCCTCGCGCTTCTCGCATGCCCCGGTTGCGCGCGGCGCCGATGCCGGAGTTGACCTGGCGAAATGCGCGAATGGAGGGGCCGGAGCGTTCGAGCAATTCCCAGGTGTTGTCGGTCGAACCGTCGTCGACGACGACGATTTCCATGGGGCGAAGGGTCTGTGCCTCAAGGCTGCGCAAGGTCTCCCCGAGCGTGGCCGCGGCGTTGTAGGCCGCGATGACCACGCTGATGCGCGGGGCTGCCGCTTGGGTGCGCAGGTCGGTCATTGCGGCGTGGTGCTTGGCTCACCGCCGGCGTGGGAGTCCGGTGCGCACTGCTCTCGACCCGGGGCTTCACGATCGTCCGCTTTGCGCCGTCCGGCAAACGCTTGGCTCAGTGCATCCCGTGCACGGTAGGCGAGATCGACGGGGCCAGGCCTGAATGCACGGATCTCCAGATTGCGTCGGGATTCCTGGACAAAGTGGCGCTTGTACGCGTGGTCTCCCTTGAGCATGTCGAAGACCTCGCAGCCCTGCGCGATTGCAAGCTCCACCGCGTAACCCATCAGGACGTCTCCAGGGCTGTGCTGGGCGTGCGCCGGATCGAAGCCGCTTTGAAAAAAACAGAAGCGCCCCTTGTACTGCATGCCGTAGAGCATGGCGATGGCCTTCCCTTCGACTTCCAGCGAAAGCAGCCGTAACTGACCCTGCGCGAGCAGG
>JAKBDW010000284.1:0-4018 GCA_021834245.1 Pseudomonadota bacterium | reverse complement strand
CAAACGCATGCCGCAGCGTGTGGGGTGAAAGGTTCTTACCGATGCCTGCGATAATCGCGTAGCGCTTGATGTTGTACCAAAAAGCCTGGCGCGTCATGCGCGCGCCGCGCGCAGTCGGGAAAAGCGCATCCGTGTCGCGTCCGCGCAAAAGCTCAATCCGGTCGCACCCGAAAAACCGACTCAGCCAGGCAAGTGCTTCCTCGCCCACCGGAACCAGCCTTTCCTTGTCGCCTTTGCCTATAACCCGCACTACTCCCATGCCCAAGTCGATCTGCGAAAATTTCAGGCCGACCAGCTCAGATACCCGCAGCCCCGTGGCATACAGCGTTTCGAGCATTGCCCGGTCTCGCACACCTAAAGCCGTACCGGTATCCGGCGCCGCCAACAGTCTCTCCACCTCTTCCTCGGTAAGGCCCTTGGGTAGAGGCCGCCCCAGCCGAGGGGAATCGATCAATGCAGTCGGATCGTCCTGCAGCACACCCTCGCGCAGCAGAAACCGGTAAAATCGTCGCAGGCTGGACAGTAGGCGAGCAGTCGTGCGTGGTCTTGCGCCGATGGTCACGCTTTGCGCCAGATAGTCCAGCAGATCCGACCGCGCCACTTGCTCCAAACGCCGTGGACGGTCGCGCAACCATAGGGCGAAACCCTGAAGATCGCTGCGATACGCCATCAGCGTATTCGCGCTGAGTCCAGATTCGGTCCACAACGCATCCAAGAAGCGTTCAATTACCGCACTGTCGTCCGCCCGCAGACCGTCAGCTGCGCTCATGTTCCAGCAGCCAGCGCTTCAGTCCGATGGCACGACCCTCGCTTTGGCCCATAAACCCGCCCGGGCCGCTGACCGCCACCACGCGGTGACATGGCACAATGACAGGCACCGGGTTCTGGCGACATGCCGCTCCCACTGCACGTGCGGCGCTGCCAATTTTGCGTGCAATCATTCCGTAGGTTCTGACCTGCCCTGACGGAATACACTGCAATGCACTCCAGACGCGTTCCTGGTGGGGGCTACCGTTGAGATCGAGCGGTAAGTCGAATACGTGGCGTGGGTTCTTCAGGTAAGCGCGCAGTTGCGCGCAGACTTCACGGGCCAGAGCTGTAGTCGGCGCATGCGCATGCGCCGCAGAGGAAAGAAAATCAAGCGAAAGTAACGCCTCGGCGACTCGAATGCCGAGTGCGCCGAACGGCGTCGACATCACTGCTTGGTATTCTTGGCGTCGAGCAACCATAGCATCTGTATGTTGCGTTCGATAAAGGCGCGCCTTTTCGGGTCTTGGGTGACACGCAACAAATGCTGATAGATATTGCGCGCATCGTCAATCAACCCCGCCTTCGCCAGCGCCTCCGCCGCATGAAAACGGGCGGTCTTCCCCCACATATCGCCACCCGTTGAATTATTATAGGTAGCGGAACGCAGATAGAATTCGGCAGCGCTGGTGTATTCGCGGAGGGCAGTTTTGGAGTCGCCCATCCAGAATAGGATCTGGCGCTGAATCTCCGGATTCTGCACCAGGGGAAAAAGGGTCTTCAAAAGTGACTCGGCTTCACGGTTCTTGTCCGCCGCCTGCAGGTCAAAGATCACCTGCAAATAATGCTCGACGAAGTCATCATCGAGCTGGGTTTTGTTCTGCAGCACGCCCTGGAGGAGCGTCAGCGCAGACTTGAAATCCCCGGCGTAAACAAGCACCCGCGCGCGCCGCATCGACCATTCATCAACGTCCTCTCCGGGTGGCGGATCGTTCAGCCCCTGCATGAGCTGACCGGCAAACGCGATATCGTAGTTGGACAGCGCGCGGTCCGTCATGAGATAACGGATCTGATCAGGAACATCTGCCAACGTCTGGTAACGCGAAGAGCGCGTATATAAAGCCCTCACCACTCTTTCGTTTCCATCGGCATAAAGAGATTCTGCGAGCTGTGCCTGAGCAAAGTCGCGCGTCTTGGGAGCGTCACCGTGAAATGCAAGAAAGGCATAAAATGCACGCGCGTAGGGAGGGAAGTCATGCTTATAGGCAGCCGCCTTCTTGAGCCAGGCAGCATCATCTCCGACAAGAAGGCGGTATTTGTTGCCGAGATTGGTGGCGACAGTATCGTAGGCGTGCCAAAGATCATCGGCGTTGACCTGAAAAAGCGGGTCCCCATATCCCATTGAGGCTGGAAAATTCAGAGCACGTTCAAGTGCCGCAAGCTGCTGAGCAGCGTTCTTGGCACGCCCCGCCGCACGCGCCGCAAGGATCCAAGCCTGGCGCTCAAGCGCCGGCTGTTTCACTGTGTCATGCGCAAGCTGAATGGCGCGCGCCAGCACTACAGCGGGTTTGTAGTTACCGCTTCGCAGGCCCGCCAGAAGCCGAAGCAGCCGCCCTTCGTAGGTCTGCACACCAGCCAGGACTGCCATTGCGGCGCCGTTGCGGTTCGAGCGCAAAAGGATCGTGCCGCTCAGCACGCTCCAGTCGTCGCTGCGGGTGTCGAACTCCACCTCATAACGTGCAATCGCGGTCTGCGCGTCAGCAAGATCATTGTCCACCAGGTAGGAACGGATGACCATTTGCCGCCACTCCTCAAGCGCGTCCTTTGCGCCCCGCTCTTGCCACAGCAGACGACGCAAAAAACTGCGCGCGCCGGTTCCGTCATTGGCAGACAGGCGCGCCCACGCCGCCCGGGTCCACGCCCACTGCACGAAATCATCCGGCAGGCCCTTAGGCAGTGTGTCGGCCCTCTGCGCGATCTGGTCCCAGTCATGGCGTTCGGCAAGAATCGCGAAGCGTTCCTTTTCCCAGGCCATCCATGCCTCGGACTTGTCCGGTGATGGTTGATTACTGTCGATTAGGCGCAGAGCAAGATTTGAAGCCCCGCCCTTGGCAAGCGCAGCAACGCGATCAAGTTCGTCTGCTGCGGCCGTCGTTGAGGCAAACAGGATAAAAAAGAGAAGCAGGATTCCGACAACGCCGCGCGCGTGGCGGGCATCGGCACCCGTAAGAGTCAGAACTGCGGAAGGAAGTCCGAAGAATAAGAAACGGGTGCGCGGTTTACACCGAAACACCCGTCTTGTCGTCGACCGAAAACACATACCCCGGGGCCAGTCCCCGGTTCAAACCTTCTCGCTGATACGTGCAGCCTTGCCCGAAAGGTCACGGAGATAGTAAAGCTTGGCGCGGCGGACATCGCCCTTGCGCTTCACTTCCACCTTGGCTACCGTCGGGCTGTACAGCGGAAATACACGTTCCACGCCCTCGCCATAGGACATCTTGCGCACGGTAAACGAAGAATTTGTGCCTCGGTTGCGTCGACCGATCACAACGCCCTCGAACGCCTGAAGCCGCTCACGCTCGCCTTCCACCACCTTCACGTGCACCACCACCGTGTCGCCGGGCACAAAATCCGGAAACTCGCGATTGCGCTGCTGTGCTTCCAATTCCTCAATGATCTTGCTCATGATATTGCTCCCAATCTAATGCGCCTTGTCAAACCGTGTCTTTGCCATGCTCCCGCCGGAATTCATCCAGCAGGCCCTGTTGTTCTGCATCAAGCTGCAGGGACTTGAACAAATCCGGCCTCTTGAGCCAGGTATGTCCCAGTGCCTGCTTTAACCGCCAGCGCCGAATCTGCTCGTGATCCCCCGATAACAGGACTTCCGGGACCTCGCGTCCGGCGTAAGTCACGGGACGCGTGTAATGCGCGCAATCCAGCAGGCCCGAGGCAAACGAATCCTGCTGCGCCGACTGCTCGTGCCCGAGAACGCCCGGCAGCTGGCGCGCCACAGCATCGATCAACACCATGGCAGCGAGTTCTCCGCCCGACAGAACATAGTCGCCAATCGACCACTCTTCATCCACTTCGGAATCGAGAACACGTTGATCGACGCCTTCGTATCTGCCCGCAACCAGGATCAAACCGCGGCGTTCAGCAAGATACAGCACGCCAGCCTGATCCAGACGCCTACCCTGAGGCGAAAGATATATCACGGCCGCCTGCGGGTTCACACCCCGCGCCTCACCAATCGCCGCAGCCAGCGGCTCCG
>JAKBDW010000224.1:0-4021 GCA_021834245.1 Pseudomonadota bacterium | reverse complement strand
GCGCAGCGCCCGCGCCGGCGCCCTGCTTGCTCTGGTGGGGGTTGTCAACATTCCGATCATTCATTATTCCGTGAACTGGTGGAACACTTTGCATCAACCGGCGTCTATAAGCTCGTTGAACAAAATAGGCAATCCGACCATCTATCCGACCATGCTTCATCCCCTGCTGATCATGGCACTGGCGTTTAATCTTTATTATTTCACCGTGGTGCTTATGCGCATGCGCGGCGAGATACTGGCGCGCGAACGCCACACCGGGTGGGTTACGGAAATCGTGAGAGCCAAGTCGACCTCGCAAGGTTTACAGCAGTGAACTGGCACACTTTTTTCGCTATGGGCGGCTACGCCGTCTACGTCTGGAGCGCCTACGGGTTTGCCATGCTGGTGCTGCTATGGAACCTGGTAAGCGCCCTGCGCAAGCGCGCAGCCGTGCTCCGGATGTTGCGTGAGCTCAGCGTGGCGGACCAGGGCAACGGCACCGCAGGTCGGCCGGCCCCAATGAGCGAGGTAAGGACCGAATGAAAGCGCGACACAAAAAACTGTTTCTCATTGTTGGTGGCGTGGCGGTATTGACCGTTGCCACGCTGCTCATACTCAATGCGTTCCGCAATAACCTGGTGTTCTTCTTCACTCCGACCCAGGTACTGGCGGGCAAGGCGCCGATTCACAGTGTTTTCCGCGTGGGTGGCCTGGTCGAGAAAGGCAGTCTGCACAAAAGCGCAGACGGGCTGACGGTGGATTTCATCGTGACCGATCTCAATAAAAGCATCCCCGTTCATTATCACGGCATTCTTCCGGACCTGTTCCGCGAGGGCCAGGGCGTCGTATGCCAGGGCAGACTAAACGCGGGGGATCAATTCGTTGCCGATCAGGTTCTGGCCAAACACGACGAGAAATACATGCCGCCGGAAGTGGCAGCAGAACTTAAGCATGCTCACGGCGCCACAGCCCAGGTGGATTCCGCGCCCCATTCGTACAAACCATGAAAAAATTCCTTATCCCCATCGTCCTGTTTGCAGCGCTGGGTCTCCTGCTTGCCTATGGCCTGCACCTTGACCCACGCCGAATCCCTTCGCCGCTGATTGGCAAGCCCCTGCCACAGTTCGACCTGCCGCTGCTGCAGGATTCGAAGAAGACGCTAACTAATGCGGACCTGCAGGGCCACGTGGTGCTCATCAATGTCTGGGCATCCTGGTGCGTTGCTTGCCAGGAGGAACACCCCCTGCTGGTTGATCTGGCAAAATTGAAAATCGTGCCGATTATTGGCATGGATTACAAAGACAAACCGGCAGATGCTATGCAGGTGCTCAAAGACCGGGGCGATCCGTACGATACCATCATGGTCGACGCAAACGGGCGTACCGGCATCAACTGGGGTGTTTACGGCGTACCGGAAACATTCGTTGTGGATAAGAGCGGCATCATCCGTTACAAGCAGATTGGTCCCATCACGCCGCAGAATTGGCAGCAGACCCTGCTGCCCCTGGTGCGCAAGCTTCAGGGCTGAAACAACGAGATAAGGCGGCACGCTCCCAGGACGCAGAAGTGGCTTCACGCGCGCCCGGGCGCCGTTGCTGATGGATCCGCCGTTTTCCGCCGCGCAGCCTGTGCCAACCCGGCGGACAGCTTCTGACCTGCGGCGAATCGATCATATCAGGCCAGGATGTCCCCGGCCTCTTCACTACTGATCCTTGAAATCTCGCCGCGCGCGGCGATACCGCACTACTTCTTCTTGGCGCGGCGCGCCGGATCCTTCATCTGGGCCTTAACCCGTGCGATGCCGCGCACCAGGGCATCGTGCGCCGGGTTGTCGTGCGGCACGATCGCGACCAGATGCTGCCAATAGGTCACTGTCTGCTCAAGTTCCCCGCGATGGTAGGCAGCGAGCCCAAGGAACCAGAGCGCGTCCGGATTGTCCGGTTCGAGCTTGTTGAGCTGGCTATAAAGCGTGTAGGCGGGACCGGTCGTATTGTTTGGATTCTCGGTGAAGGTAATCCAGGCATAGTCAGAAACGACTTCGGGATTGTTCGGGGCCAACTGGTAGGCTTTGGCATAGGCCTTAAATGCATCGGACTTGCGTCCGAGAACGTAATAAGACCTCCCCAGACGCGCCCAGCCGGCCGGGTCATTCGGCTGCGCCGCCAGCTGCTTTTGCAGTTTGGCGACCATCTCCAGCACCATCGGCGGCACATTCGGCCGCGCTGCCGATGCACCATCGGCTATACTCGCCATTCCCTCGAGGGTTGGCCCATTCACCAGTGCATATAACCCCATGGCAAGCGCCGGCAAGAAAATACCCAAAACCACCACCACAACAGGCCATAAACGATTCCGACGCCCTGCAGGCTCACCTACCCGGGTGTCGCTGTTCATTCCGTCGAGCTGCTTCAGAACCGGCGCCAGTTCGGCCGAGGCACGCAGCTCCTCATCGTGCGCGATTTGATCGTCCATACCGCGGTCTGCACGTTCGGCGTCGATCTCATTGAGCTGCGCCAGCAGGCGATCGCGAACCAATTCAAGCTCATGCCGGGGAACGGGCGGAGGCGGTGCCACAACGTTGTAAAGTGGGCGCGCAAGGAACCATACGACGCCTGCAACCAGCAGCACTGCGGCTGCGAGCAATATCCAGATCCAGATCATGGGTTAATCCTGTTGGCGGGCGGCGCGCACGCGCGCCAGGTCTTCCTCGGAAAGCTGCGGGACGGGAGGCGTTGGCGCCCGGTTGTGTCGACGGATAACGTACCAGCCGGAAATACCGAGCACCAGAAACAGAAACAACGGCGCGAGCCAGATGACGGTTCCTGCGACATCGAACGGCGGTTTGAGCAACACGTAGTCACCGTAACGTGACACAAAATAGTCGACAATTTCCTTGCGTGACTTGCCAGCGCGCAATTGCTGGCGGATCAGAGCGCGCATGTCTTTCGCAATGCCCGCTTGGGAGACAGCCACCGACTCGTTCTGGCAGACCGTGCAGCGCAGCGTATTGGCAATGTCGATCTCTTGGCGCGTGATAGGGTCTTCCTTGACTACCGTGGCGCCAGATTGTGGTGCCGCGCCCATAGCTGGCGTTAAAGCGCCTAACAACCCGACGAGAAGGATAATGCGACGCATGTGGATACGACCTATTTTGCAGATGCTGACAGCATTTCCGCCGCTGGGGCCCGGGCCACGCGCCGTACTTTGAAGCTCAGCGTCATACCCAACCCGAAAATCATGGTCATTCCGCCAAACCACAGGAACTGAACCAGCGGATTGATGTAGAGTTGAATTACGTAGCGATCAACGCCACCGACGGTGTCTTCGCCACCCATGACCGCATAGACATCGCGTAGCGGATTGGAATCTACCGAGGCATTCGTGGTTGGCATGTCGTCCTGCGCGGGGTAACGACGGCGTTCCGGCGTCAATACGTACCCGTGATCCAGCGAGACCAGCCGCCCCTGCAAGGCCATATAATTGGACTGCTTGAAACTCGTCACGCCTTCGAAGCGCAGACGTTCGCCGCCAATGGTAACCACATCACCGGGGGCCATGGTCACCGATTTCTCCAGCCGGAACAGGCCAGTACCGACCAGGCCGATGGCAATCATCAGAACGCCAAAATGCACGATCATGCCGCCGTAGTGGCGGCGATTTCCGAGTACCGTGCGCAGCACGGCGATCAGTCCGTTCTCGCGCGCATGTTGCTGCCGCCGCTGGAGAACCGCACGTCCCAGGTCCGTCACCAGCGTACCGAAGACGAACCCGACAAGCCCAACAGCAACCGGGCCGGTCCAGCGCACCGGCCAGGCAAGTACTGCCATGCCGATGCCGGCGACAAGCCCCGTGATGATCGGCACCATCAGGCGGCTGCGCAGACGCTGCGGATTGGCCTTGCGCCACGGGACCAGAGGCCCGATAGCCATGACGAGCAGCATGACAAAAAAGATTGGGATCATCACGGTGTTGAAATACGGCGCCCCGACCGTGATACGCGCCCCGTTTAGCGCCTCGAGCGCCAGCGGATAGAGAGATCGGA
>JAKBDW010000352.1:0-4033 GCA_021834245.1 Pseudomonadota bacterium | reverse complement strand
GCGCGCGTCCACCGCGCGGTCCGCGGCAATCTGGCTTTCATTTCTGTCGCCCACCGCAAGCAGCATTTGTTTGGTGTAATACAGATCGCCACGTTGTTCGCCGAAATAGTCGAACACCCGCGTTTCGACGATCGAATCCACCGGGCACGATTCTTCGCAAAACCCACAGAAAATGCATTTTGTCAGATCAATGTCGTAACGCGTGGTGCGGCGCGTTCCGTCGGCACGTTGCTGCGATTCGATGGTTATCGCCACGGCAGGGCATACTGCCTCGCATAGTTTGCACGCGATGCAGCGCTCCTCCCCATTGGGGTAGCGACGCAAGGCATGCAACCCGCGAAAACGCGGCGAACTCGGAGTCTGCTCGTCCGGGTACTGGATTGTTATCTTACGCATGAACAGGTGGCGACCGGTTAGAGCCAACCCTCTAACCAGCTCGACCAGCAGGAAGCTGTTTACATATCGTTTCAGCGCATTCATTCAGCGATTTCCTCGTCCTGCCCGCGCTAATGGAAAATATGACCCCAGGGGGTGAAGAACATCGTCACCCCTATGAAGGCGATCCAGACCAGCGTCACCGGAATTAGCACCTTCCATCCAAGTCGCATGATCTGGTCGTATCGGTAACGCGGAAATGTGGCACGAAACCAGAGAAAAAAGAAAAGCAGCAGCGCAACTTTTATCGCGAACCAGCCCAGCGCGGGGATCCAGGTAAACGGCGCGACATTAAAGGGCGCAAGCCAGCCGCCGAGAAACATGGTTGTGGTTAACGCCGAAATCAGAATCATGTTGGCATACTCGGCGAGAAAGAAAACCGCGAAGGCCATTCCTGAATATTCGACATGGAAACCAGCGACGATTTCCGATTCGCCCTCCGCCACGTCAAACGGCGACCGGTTGGTTTCCGCAACCCCGGAAATAAAGTACACCAGAAATAACGGAAACAAAGGCCAGATATACCAATCGGTAATATTGCCGGATTGACGCAGCGCGATTTCGCGCAAATTGAGCGTGCCTGCCGCCATGAGTACGCCTACCAGGGCAAATCCCATGGCTATTTCATAGGCGACGATCTGGGCCGCAGATCGCAGAGAACCAAGGAATGCATACTTGGAGTTCGACGCCCATCCAGCAACCACTACTCCGTAGACGCCCATGGAGGTGACAGCCAGCACGAACAACAGACTGGCATCTATGTTGGCAAGCACGAGAGTTCCCGTGAACGGCATGACCGCCCATGCGACGAGGGCGGGACCAATCGAGAGTACCGGCGCGAGAACAAACAGAAACTTGTTGGCGCTCGATGGAATAATGATTTCCTTAAGCAGAAGCTTAAGCGCATCGGCGATGGGCTGTAACCAGCCGCGAGGTCCGACGCGGTTAGGCCCGATACGGACCTGCATGTAACCGATAATCTTGCGTTCTGCGAAAGTCAGATAGGCTACCGCGGTCATCAGCGGCACCAGAATCAATACAATCTTGCCGAGACTAATTAGTCCGAGCCGCGACCACAGTGGGAAGGAGTTCCAAAACGAAACCAGCGACCCGTGCATTATCTAGCTCCTTACCACGTTCGCTGGCCCCTGCCCGCCGAGCGCTTCCGTTTCGGCATAGCCAGCAGGAATCCAGACGCAACCTTCCGGCACGCGCTCGTCCACTGCAAGTCGCAACGTGACCTGCCCGCCGCTCGCAGTGACTTGTACCTCGTGCGCATCGGTTAATCCGTGGCGGCCAGCCTCGGCGCCGTTCATGCGCGCGACCGGCCGGGCGCTGTCCCGCGTTTGCTGCAATGATTCTGCGCGGCGCACCACGGGGTCGGCCGCGTACAGCGGAACATCCGCGATGCGCACAAGCGTGTCGGGCGACGGCGGCGGCGCACCCAGTTGCCATTGCCGCAAGCGGGCAACCGGCTCTACCTTGAAACCGGCAATTTCATCGCGCACCTGGTCAGACGAGGTGTAATCGAACCCGGCCTGGCCAAGAACATTGCCAAGCACGCGCAGAATCTTCCAGCCAGGTCGAGCTTCTCCGGGCGGACTTACCGCGCCGTTAAATGTCTGCCAGCGGCCCTCGCAATTGACGAATGTGCCCGAGGTCTCGGTGAATGCTGCCAGCGGCAGAAGCACGCTGGCATATTCCATCGCCGCACCTTTAAAACTGGACACTGCCACGACAAATTCCGCCGCCTGCATCGCCTTCCTTGCTGCGGCCCCGTCCCAGCAGTCAAGCTCCGGCTCGGCACCGAATACCAGGTAGCCCTTTCGCGGCTGCGCCAACATTTCGTAGGCGTTGAGTCCGGTACGCGATGTGGCACTGGCGCCGGGCCCACGATGCGGCAAGCAGCCGGCAATCCAGCCGCCGGCACCATTGGCTTCTGGCAGACGTCCGAGTGCGGCTCCCGAGAGGTCAGCGATAAGTTCGACCAAAGCTCGCAGATCGGCGGCATATGTGTGGCTGGTCGCGTAATTGCCGACCAGCACCGCCGCACGTTTTCCGCCCAGCAACAATCTGGCAATTTCCTGCTCCTGCGCGCTGGGGCTGGCGCCTGCCGTCCAGTCGCGAACCGCCTGAGGCAGGGTCTTGCCGGTCTCAGTACTCAGGGCCAGGGCTATTCGCGCAAGGGCGCGCAGCATGGCATCCGGAGAGGCAATCACCTTGGCACGGAGACCAAAATTGAATTCGTAGTCCACCGGATTCACTGCGGCAATCTGTGCCCCCGCACGGAAAGCCTTGCGCAGGCGGTGGGCAATAAGCGGCTGATCCTTGCGCACATAGGATCCGACGAGCAGCACGGCATCAAGAGATTCCAGGTCCTGCAGTGATTGCCCAAGCCAGGGGAAAGACGTTTCGCGTTCGTCATCCCGGAAATCACGTGCGCGCAGGCGATGATCGACGTTGTCTGAGCCTAGCGAACGCATGAGCTTCTGCAGCAGAAAGAACTCTTCCAGCGTCGCAGTGGGCGAAGCCAAGGCACCAAGACTCGTGGCACCGTGCGTATCGATGAGCTTGCGCAGCGAAGCGCGGACGTATTCCAGAACCGTCGGCCAGTCGGTTTCAGTCCACTTTCCGTCCCGCCGGATCATGGGCAAGACAAGCCGCTCCTCGGAATTCAGGGCGGTGTAGCTGAAACGGTCACGGTCGGACAGCCAAACCTCATTGATTTCCTCGTTCTCGCGCGGCAGTACACGCATAACCCGGTTGCGCCGCACCTGGATGTTGAGATTCGAACCGACGCAATCATGCGGACTGACCGAAGCATGGTCCTGCATCTCCCAGCTGCGCGCCGAAAAACGGAAGGGCCTCGAAGTCAACGCGCCAACGGGACACAGATCGATCATGTTCCCGGAAAGCTCCGAATTAACGCTGCGCTCAACATACGTACCAATGCGCGTATGCTCACCGCGCCCGGTGGCACCAAGTTCCTTGATTCCGCCGATCTCCTGGCCAAAACGAATGCAGCGCGTGCAGTGAATGCAGCGCGTCATGTCGGTTGAAATGAGCGGACCTATGTACTTGTCCATGACGATGCGTTTCTTTTCCTGGAAGCGCGATACGTCGCTGCCATACCCCACGGCCAGGTCCTGCAAGTCGCATTCGCCGCCCTGATCGCAGATCGGACAATCGAGAGGATGGTTGATCAGCAAGAATTCCATCACGCCCTTCTGTGCGGCAACCGCCTTGGGCGAACGCGTACGCACGACCATGCCAGCTGTTACCGGCGTGGCGCAGGCCGGCAGCGGCTTTGGAATCTTTTCCACGTCAACCAGACACATCCGGCAGTTCGCGGCAACGGAGAGTTTCTCGTGATAACAGAAGCGCGGAATATAAATGCCGGCGGCGTCGGCGGCCTGAATGACCATCGATCCTTCTTCCACCTCGACCTTCTTGCCGTCTATTTCAATTTGCAGCATGTTCGTTCCGTCACACGTCGCGCGTCTTGGATTTCTAACCTGACAGGTTGCTCTTAGGCTGCTGCAACCATGCAGCTGCGATTACTAATGTGGTATTCGAACTCCTCGCGGAAGTTCTTAAT
>JAKBDW010000348.1:0-4036 GCA_021834245.1 Pseudomonadota bacterium | reverse complement strand
GCCATTCGCCTGGAAGACAAAATCTATGGAACACTGGTATTCCTGAGGCGCAAGGCAGCCGAGCGCGACTTCACCGAGGATGATCGGGCCTTTATCGACCTGCTGGCTTCCTGGCTCAGTCAGTTGTTGCAACAGCAAAAACGGCGCGCTGAGCTCGAAGCAATGGCAATGACTGACAGCTTGACCGGATTGCCAAACAGGCGCGCCGCGGAAATACGCATCAACAACGAGTTGGCACGCGTGCGCAGGGGCGGCGCCACTTTTGCCGTAGCGGTGTGCGATCTCGACAACTTCAAGTTAGTCAACGACCATTTCGGGCACGAAGTCGGTGACAGGGTGTTGCGCCATGTGGCCGAGGTGATCCGGTGCGCGCTGCGTGACGGCGACTGGGTGGCGCGGTGGGGCGGAGAAGAATTCATCATCGTTTTTTACGGTTCCGACAGTGCCGACGCGGTTTCTGCGTCGGAGCGCATCCGCCAGGCGATCCGTTCGCAGCCGGTAGAATCCGGACAGATGCTGCTGGAAGTGACGGCGAGCTTCGGCATAGGCGTGCTGGATCGGGACGAACGGGACATTGGTCAGGTTCTGCTGGATGCCGACGATTGCCTATATGAGGCGAAAAAGCGCGGGCGCGACAGCGTGGTGGCAACCGATATGGCGAGCAGCCATACGTTGCGACGATCGAATATGCTGCAACATGCGCTCCAGGAAAAGCGCCTGGTGCCGGCGTATCAATGCGTGGTAGATCTGCGGAGCGGTGCTGTTGTTGCGGAAGAGGCGCTGGCGCGCCTTTCCTTGGCCAACGGCGATATTCTGCCGGCGCGCGAGTTTATCGAGGCGGCCGAGGGACTCAATCTGATCCACCGGGTAGACAACCTCATTGCCCGTCAGGCAATGGAGCGTTGCACCCTGCACCAAAGACAAAACCTGACGAACGGCAATCTGACTTATTTCATCAATCTTTCGCCGCAGTTTCTGGCACGCAAGGATATGGTCGAGTCGCTAATGCGCGATGTCGATGCGCTCTACCCGGCGTGCAGCTCGGGGCAAACCTCGAAGAGATTCTTCGTCTTCGAAATTACAGAACGCCAGTTCGTGGGCGACCTCGACAAGCTGCGTCACGACCTGCAGCCTTTGCTGGACCGGGGTTTCCGGCTGGCGCTGGATGACTTCGGAAGTGGTTATTCGTCGTTCCTGTATCTCGCGAAATTGCCCATATCTTTTCTCAAGATCGAAGGCTGGATGGTGCAGAATATGCGGCGAAGTACTCACGTTATGCAGATGGTCAAGAGCATGGTCATGCTGGCCAAGACTCTCGGGGTAACAACCATTGGCGAGTGCGTTGAGGACGCCGAAACGGCGCAGGTACTGCGTGATGTAGGAGTCGACTGGGGGCAGGGCCATTTTTTCGGGGAGCCCCAATGCGATGCGTCGGTGCTGAGCGCCGCCGCATCCGCTGTCGTGAGCGGCCGCTAAATCGGCCCAAAAAAACCGCGGTTATCCGTGTGGCACGCTTCCTCTTGACGGAGGCGGGCGATATTGCGGTACGTGGGTACGCGCCGGTTTGATAGGATCAACCGCCGACGCGCGTGTTTTCGTCCTTTCAGGCGAATTGTCCGATCTTAATCCCCGCAAAGATGTTTTTCTTCTTCTGCCTTGCCAGTAGTTGATCGGGTCATGCTTCTGCAATACAGTCACGACAGGTCTTCCATCAAGACCAACGTTCCCCGGCGGGTGGCGAGTATGGACGCAAAACCTGGGCCAGGCCGGGTTTTACAAATTCTGAGGGCTGGGCATGCCTTTAAAGGACGCGGAAGGATCGCTAGCGGGGGCCGCGCAAAGCAGCCTGCTCAGCGACTACGATATCCATCTTTTTCGCCAAGGGCAGCACTTCGGGTTGTATGGGAAACTTGGCGCACATTTTATGACGCGCAATGGCGTGTCCGGCACGCAGTTTGCCGTTTGGGCGCCCAACGCCTCCGCAGTCTCGGTAATAGGCGACTTTAACGCCTGGCAAGAGGCTGCGAATCGCCTGCAACCGCGCGTAGACAACAGCGGCATCTGGGAAGGTTTCGTCGCCGGGGTGGCGCCTGGGGCCTTGTACAAGTACCGCATAAAGTCGCATCACGGTGGCTATACCGTGGATAAAGCTGACCCCTTTGCCTGGCGCAGCGAAGTGCCGCCCCGCACGGCGTCGATTGTGTGGTCGCTCGACTATAAATGGGGGGACGGCGAGTGGATGGCGCGCCGCGCGCAGGCCAATTCGCTTTCGGCGCCAATCAGTATCTATGAATTGCATCTTGGCTCCTGGCAACGGGTGCCGGAAGAGGCGAACCGCATTCTCAGCTACCGCGAAATTGCCCCGCGCCTGGTTAATTATTTGCGTGAAACCGGATTTACGCACGTGGAACTGTTGCCGATTATGGAGCATCCGTTCTATGGGTCGTGGGGCTATCAGAGCACTGGCTATTTCGCCCCAAGCGCGCGTTACGGAACCCCACAGGACTTCATGTATTTGGTGGATACGCTGCATCAGGCCGGCATCGGCGTGATCCTGGACTGGGTGCCATCCCACTTTCCCATGGACGAACACGGTCTTGGGTATTTTGATGGCACCTGGCTATTTGAGCACGCTGATCCGAAACTGGGATACCACCCCGAGTGGTCGTCCAGTATTTTCAACTATGGACGGCATGAGGTGCGCGCATTTCTCGTGTCGAGCGCGCTTTTTTGGCTCGACAAGTATCATATCGATGGTCTGCGCGTGGACGCCGTGGCATCGATACTTTATCTCGATTACGCACGCAAGGATGGGGAATGGATTGCCAACGAGTACGGGGGAAAAGAGAACATCGCCGCGATACAGTTTCTGCGCAACCTGAATGAGGCAGTCTATCGCGATCACCCGGACGTGCAGACCGTAGCGGAGGAGTCAACGGCGTGGCCGATGGTATCGCGGCCAACGCATGTCGGTGGTCTCGGTTTCGGCATGAAATGGAACATGGGCTGGATGCACGACACTCTTTACTACTTCTCGCGTGACCCGGTGCATCGGAAGTACCATCACGACCAGCTTACCTTTTCCATTTGGTATGCGTTCCATGAGAATTTCGTGTTACCGCTGTCGCATGACGAGGTGGTGCATGGCAAGGGTTCACTCATCGGGAAGATGCCAGGCGATGATTGGCAAAAATTCGCCAATTTGCGCGCCCTGTTTGGCTACATGTGGACGCATCCCGGCAAGAAGCTGCTTTTTATGGGTGGCGAATTCGGCCAATGGAGCGAGTGGAATCACGAAGTAAGCCTCGACTGGCACTTGCTTAACTACGCTCCCCATAAAGGGCTGCACCGTTTCGTGAGCGACCTCAATCATCTTTATCGTTCCGAGCGGGCGCTATATGAATACGATTTCAGCAATGACGGTTTTGAGTGGGTAGACCTGCATGACTGGGAGTCGAGCGTTGTGAGCTATTTGCGAAAGGGAAAGGATGGACGCGATCAGCTGCTGGTCGTGTGCAACCTCACGCCGGTGCTCCGCCACGGCTATCGCGTCGGTGTACCGCGCGGCGGGTTTTGGCAGGAATTGCTGAACAGCGACGCTGAAATCTATGGCGGCAGCGGGCAAGGAAATTTTGGCGGCGTGCATGCGCAAGCGTTCCCGGCACATGGGCGCAATCATTCCTTGAATCTGACTTTGCCGCCGATGGCGGTATTGTGTTTCAAGCCGGCATGATGACGGTTTGAGATGATGGCGCCAGGCATCGCAGTCCCCGTCCGATCTGGATTGCGTTGCGTTTCGTTGACGATGTAAGTTCAGGAGTTAATCAGGTACGCTAGCGCTATCGGTGCCTCACCTTAAATAGTTCACTTGCAATCGGGAGAGAGTATGGGACGTCTTCGCAGCGGCTTTTTCGCAGTGTCGCTTGTGCTGTTGGGCATTTGCAGTGGGCCGGTTTTTGCCCTTAATAGCGCATCGCGCGGGCCCAAAGGCGGTCCGATCCAGTTGGTTCAGGCCACCCAAGTCGGTCAGGCCATG
>JAKBDW010000497.1:0-4038 GCA_021834245.1 Pseudomonadota bacterium | reverse complement strand
TCCAGGACCACCGCCGTAAGGGCGATCGTCCACTGAGCGATGCCGGTCCGTCGTAAAATCACGCGGGTTCCATACCCGCACGCTTAACAGGCCGTTATCGATTGCCCGACCCGTCACTCCGTGCGCAGTCAGTGCGTCGAACATAGGCGGGAAGATGCTGATAACATCGATCTTCATGCCACTGCGTCCGCTTCCCGCTACCGTCAGAAGTCTGCGTCCCAATCCACAATTAGCGTGCCCGCAGCAAGGTCGACTTTCTGCACCACGCTGGGAACGAACGGAATCAGCCGTTCGCGATCACCAAGCACGACCATGACATCGTTCGCGCCGGTCTCAAAAAGGTTTTTCACCTCGCCAAGTTCGACGCCCTGGATATTAACCACTTTCAGGCCTTCCAGCTGCGCCCAGTAGTACGCTCCAGGCTGCAGAGCCGGCAACTGCGACCTGTGTACAGCAATATCGGCACCAACAAGGGTCGCCGCCGCATCGCGATCCGTGATTCCTTCAAGTTGCGCCACCAGGCCGGAGCCGTGGAGACGTCCTTCGGCCAGGCCAAACTCGCGCCACTCATCTCCGAGCCTCAACATCCAACGATCGTAATCGAGAATGTCGGCCCGCTCGCGCGTATGCGACTTCACCTTGACCCAGCCACGCACGCCGTAAAGACCAACAACACGGCCCAGGATGACCAACCCGTTGTCTGCGGTTCCTGGCACCGCCCGGCTGGCCATGAACCCTCTTCTTCTTTACGACGACGCCTTGTTTTGCTCCACAAGGCTCGCAACGCGATCAGACGCTTTCGCGCCCTTGCTCAGCCAGTACTGGTAGCGTTCCATATTGACACGCACACGCTCTTCGTTCGCAGTGGCCAGCGGGTTATAGAACCCGATCTGCTCGATATTGTCGCCGCTTGGCGCACGCCGGCGGTCGGCCACGATGATGGAATAGAAGGGACGTTTGTTGGCGCCACGACGCGCCAGGCGGATTGTTACCATGCCTTAGGTTTCCTCTCGTAAAGTTCAACATAAGTCCGTCGCCAAGGAATCAGGCCGTTCGGACAGCGAAAAATGGCGAATTCTATCCCGGATGGGTGCTGAAAGGAAGGGCCATTGAGGTCGGGGAGATAAGTGCGCCGGCGGCAGCCTGGAGCGGCCCGCCACCCGTCCGCCACTTACCACAGCGCCGGCCAAAATAAGGTTATTCCTGGCACCCGCCGGACCGGTTTTGCCGGCAGGACACCTCCTGACCCCGATTGAAGGCAAAACTACCGGCGACCGCCCCGTTTGGCCGGATCATTGTAGCGCTTTGGGTGGCAGGCCTGGCCAAAGCGCCAAAGAACCCGCTTTGAGAACAGGCTGGTTTGACACCTAACTGAGGACAATGCACTAATAATCAGGCTCAGCTCTCGATAGGGCTGCGGCAACTCGGCGCGACAGGTAGGCTGTAAGCTCCGAAAAGCAGCGTAGCACCGGGTGTCGATAACATTGGCTGCGGTGTGCCACCGCGAGACTGGCAATCGAGGACAACAAATGCATAACAAGAAGATTCTTTTCAGATTGCTGATGGCAATGGCCCTCAGCCTCAGCGCAATGACTGTCCGCGGCGCCGACCTTGCGGGGGTTCGCATGGATGATGCGATGACGGTCGGAAAAGCTCATCTCGTACTCAATGGCATCGCCCTGCGCACGAAATACATGTTCAAAATCTACGTAGGCGCGCTCTATCTTGTGAAACCAATGACGCAAGCCTCTACGGTCATCGGCTCTGATACACCCAAGGCTTTGGTCATGCAATTCCTTCGTGACATCAAGCAGAGCACAATGGTCGAGGCCTACCGCGAAGCCTTTGCCAACAATGCGCCCGCGCTTCTCGCCAAGGAGCAGGCCGACGTAGACCGCTTCCTGGCATTTCTACCCGCAGTCAAGGAAGGAGAACGCATGCAATTCGTCTACGAACCGGGCAAAGGCTCGACCTTCAGCATCGGGGGTTCCAAAAATCTTACGATTCCGGGAAAGGCCTTTGCAGACTTGTACCTGCTTGTCTTCATCGGTCCTACACCGCCTACACCCGAGGTCAAGACAGGCCTTCTGGGCGGGGGATAAATCTTGGCTACCGCTTCTGTAGCCACGCACTCTGCGCCGCATCAATTCATGTGGGCGTGAAACCAGTCTAAGATTGCCCAAT
Organism: Pseudomonadota bacterium; assembly: GCA_021834245.1. Classification (GTDB taxonomy): domain Bacteria; phylum Pseudomonadota; class Gammaproteobacteria; order Acidiferrobacterales; family UBA6901; genus JAJXUF01. The sequence goes on along the minus strand of JAKBDW010000497.1, from coordinate 1,854 downwards.
CCCGGTCGGAAGGAAAATTGTGCAGCATGTGATCGCCGTGCGGGATCATCACCAGTTTGAAGGGCTTTCCGAGCGCCGTTAGCTCTCCGGCAAAACGCGTAACTTGATCCGCCGGCACGCGATCATCTTCGCTTCCTTGTACGATTAGCAGCGGGACGCGGATGTCCTGGGGCCACAAACATGCCGAGCGATCGCGGTACAGCTGCGGCAACTGCTTTGGATTCCCGCCAATTGCATGTCTCATCCGGCGCTTGAGAAAATAGTCCCTGATTCCGCCCAACCTATTATAGGTTTCAATCATGTCTGTCGGGGCACTAACCACGGCGGCCACCTGCACAGGCACATCTGCCTTGAGAGCAAGATAGGTCGTCATGCCGCCACGCGCAAATCCGAGCATGCCTATTTCCGGTTTTGCAAAAGGCAGGTGTTGAGCGACTTCGACAAGATTTAACACATCTTGCACGTCACTTCCGCCGTACTCGTCAACGCCCTGGCCGCCTTCAGCTCCGCGGTACTGGTTGGCAAGCACGATGTACGGACCATCGGCGGAGATGCCCGATAGATACCTGAGAACTCGCGAATTGTCCCCGTCCTCGCCGGGGTTGAATACCACCACCGGCAATTTCGAGCGCAGATGGCGGGGCTTTACCAGATAGGCAACCTCAATCAGCTTTCCACTTTGATACCTGATTCGATAGATCTCGACACGATGGTCTGCCGAAAATCGGTGATACCGAGTTGCCGACAGAATTCCCGCCGGCCGCACGGTGTCGGCAAATGAAGAGATTGAAGCCAAAGATACTTGGCTTCGGCAGAGCAGAAAAACGCCTGCGGCAATGCCGAGTGTCATGCCCGCAAAGCGTCTGGCGTTCATGCGAATTGCCATCGTTCTTGGTGCATCTTGCCGCCGCTATGAAGGGATCGAGGGTTCGCGGATTTTTTCACAGATCGACGTGCGGGAAAAGCATATAGATTCCGAGTGCCAATATGAACGCCCCCAGCAGTGGACGAAACACATTCTCAGAAATGCCACGAAGAAACCGCATGCCGATCCAGGTACCCAACAAAACACCGATACATCCGATCAACATCCATCGCCAGCTGGAAACGAGCAGGTAGAACTGGGAAGCGAAATACACCGGCAGTCGCACCAGATCCACAATGACACCGATGGCCGTTGCCGTCGCGATGAGCGATTCTTTGGAGAGATTGAAACCCATCAGTGCCGCAGAACGGATACCGCCCTGGTTTCCGACTAAGCCACCGAATCCTCCAGAAGCCACACCTGCAATCCATGCCCCTTTGCCGTCGAAGCGCATCTTGCGCGTAAGTCCCGTCATACCCATGAAGCCGGCAAAAACCAGCAAACTTCCGAAAACAAGAGACAACGCCGCGCTGTGAAGTTGCGCGTGCAGCGTTGCGCCAATCAGGCCTCCAACTGCGCTGGCCAGGCCGAACTGTAGCAAGACGCCCCTATCGACGCTGCGCCGCACGATCCAGAATCGAACGAGCGTGGCGGCGAAGTGGGGAATCGCAATCACTGCAACCGCCATTCTCGTTCCGGTGTTCCATGCCAATAGTGGCGTCAGAATACTGCCAATACCGAAACCAGCCAGCGTAGCTACGGCGCCTGCAATCACAGAAGCGAAAGCGAACAGGACTTCAAGCGCATGCATGGTGTGAATTAACCCCATGTAATTAAAGAATCCGCCCCAGATTATAACGGTCAGCCGGCGGGACCCCTAAGTCTCGCCGTGGTGCCATGGCGAAACGGCGTGAATTCTTGGCCAGCATCTTGGTCCAGGAAAGCTGCCGCCCGGACCCGGTGACTTGCTGGCGCGCTGGGCGAACGTT
>JAKBDW010000105.1:0-4048 GCA_021834245.1 Pseudomonadota bacterium | reverse complement strand
TCGAAGAATCCACGGGCAAGCAATTCAAGGTGCGCGGTGTCGTGGTGTTTCCCAGTTGGTTCGTCGAGCAGCCCTCACCGCGCGGTTCTGTGTGGGTGCTCGAGCCGAAGGCGTTGCCGAAGTTCATCGCGCAGGAGCCGGAGTCGATCATTGCGAGTGATGTTGCGCTCGCGGCGTCGCATCTGTCGCGGTATGTGAGGGCGGTGGGGGAGAAGGCGGCGTAGGGTCGATCCCTCTAGACGCGCCTCGTGGTTTGCTGCCTAATTTGACACCGGCGTGGGCGGCATCACAGGATGTCGGGCCATGAGTACCGTTACTCGCCTGCCGCCTTTTCCGAGGACCGTTCACGTGGAAGCCGACATCCCCGTCAGTCCGCGGGATGAGTTTGAGCAGGCGTTGGCACCGATGGCTGCAGGAGTACGGGATCCAAGCCGGCGTCAGGTCAAGTATGAACGCGCCTGGCCTTGAGCCGATGTCGGAGAAAGAGATCGATCAGCTCGCCGACCGATTGGCGACGATCGAAAATCCGGATGCCTTGTCGCTCGAAGGGATGGATGGGCTTTTTTGTGCGCTCATCGCGTCTCCTCAAAACGTGCCGGCAAGCGCGTATATGCCGGTGATTTGGGGCGGCAAGATGGGCAATAGTCGGGCTTTCGCGAACCGCGAGGAGGCCAATGCGACCGTATCGATCGTCATGCGGTACTGGAATTCGATCGTTGCGGATTTCGAGAGGGAATCGATCCATCTGCCGTTCATCGTCGAACCGGGAGTCGACGGGATTGCGGGCCGTGCGTGGGCGCGGGGGTTTATGCGCGGAGTTCGGTTGGCGCCCGAGGGATGGAACGAGTTGCTCACCGATAAGGACGAGGGGTTGTTGCTGACCATTCCGCTCGTCGCCGGCGAGGTGGATCCGGAGTGGCCGAAAGAGCCGCTGACGGAGGAGAAGACTGAGGAACTGTTGAAATGGATGATCGCGGGGGCGGCGCGGGCGTACTCGCATTTCGCGAAGGTGCGGCGGGCGAGCGTGGGATCGTCGGGCGAAGAGTATTCTGTGGACGAGGAGTTCGGGGACGAGGACGATGCCTTGTACCCTGAGACATTCGTGAGGCCTGAACCGAAGATTGGGCGAAATGAACCATGTCCGTGCGGCAGTGGGAAGAAATACAAGAAGTGTTGTGGGGCGGCGGATGGCGGGCGGGTACATTGAGCTATGCGTAAGAAAACGCCGCGGGTGGCGTCGCCGGATGAAGTGCGGATCACGCGAGAGAAAAACGCGGCGCTGATTGAGTTTGCAGATGACACGATGGCCTCGACGCATCTGACGATCGGACCGGAGATCGTCGACATGAGCGATGCCGAGATTCTGGAGTGTTATAACGAGGGCGTGCGTGCGATGGAGTATTCGCGCGCGACTTACCATCACGTGGCCGTCGAGATTCCGGTCGGCAAGCCGCAGATCCAATATTCCGCGCAGTGCAACCAATGGACGCCACGGGGCGATGTTCTCCGCTGCATCATCGAGGACGACGCGAGCGGCGATCCAGTCGTTCATATCGACGATCAGGAACTCTCTTGGACGGAATTCGGCGGTCTGCTGCGTACGTATTCAGGCTGGGGAATGCGGATCGTTTTCGTGCCGGACGATTCGACGCACGAAGAGCCGGAGGGTGAGGTGCGGGAGCCGAAACCGGGGGAGCGCTGAGGGGGTGCCACCGGCGCTGATGGACGTGATCCGGGAAGCTAATAATCTGGGTTTGTCATAATGCTTATTATTGGTATTTCGAACTTCGCATAACATCCATTGAGTAAATGCGCTCAATCGTTGCATCACAATCGAGTTCGCCGCTTCGAGGTTTTTCCGCATCAGGCTTGATGACATTTCCGTAAAAGCCCAACACTGCTATTCGGGAGTGCTACGCCACACCCATAATCGGTCGCGGTCAATTTGTCGTGCGAACACCGTGCTGGTCGCTGACGTTGGATATTGGCGCTAGACTAACGGCCAATGATGGAAACCCTTGAAACTATTCTGAGTTCGGCATGGCTTGGCACGGTACTTGGCATTGCGGGCATCGTTTTGACTATCACTTTCTATTGGCGTTCAAAGAACCGCCTAAGAGTCTCTTTTCTGCAAACGAGCGAAATGTTGATTGGCGGCGAAGGAACCTTGCCGAAATCCGTGGAGGTGAGGTGCAAGGGGAATGTGGTCCCGCAACTGTGGCGATCCTCGTTCGTAATTTGGAATTCTGGGAACGTGACTATTGATGGCGATGCCGTGGTTAAATCAGATCCGCTACGAGTCCATTTGCGCGGAGACAACGCAGATGTTCTCTCCGTGGATGCGGTTAGAGTCACGCGCTCGGTGATTGGGTTTCAAGCCGCGATTGAATCGAAGGAAATAATCGCCGTGTCATTTGCATTTTTGGATAACTGCGATGGCGCGCTCATCACATTTCTGCATACCAGTGGTCGACCGACACTGTTGGGGACAATTAAAGGGCTTCCGCAAGGATTGGAGTATCGCGGATCAGTTGAGTCTGAAGGTTTCAAAATGCCGGCTGGTACTTCTGACGTGGTACTCATGCTGTTGGCGCTGTTGTGGTTTGGTCTTGCAGTGGCACTCCACTTGGTAGTCCGCGTATCCAAAGAAAATTCGTGGTTGTGGTCAGGGATTGCCGTTGGATTGGTGCTGCTGTTCGCAATCTGGAAGGTCATGTCTGCTCCCCGTGCTCCAGAGGCGCTTTGCAAACGCCCCGGTGACGCCTAGGTTTTGCAAGCCTTGAGTGCGCAAAAGCTCAATCACGCACAGGAGCGTACGAAAAGGTGTATGTGGCGAATTCCAATGCTTTGCCCGTCGTACCTGAAAGCTCGAATTGCCGCTTCGGGCGCCTACTACTGCGAGGATTACCGGTGGGATAGACAGTTCACGATGCCAGATGCTTGCGTACTTTTTGCGTGACTCGGTGCTGCTTCGTTATGCGCCGTTGTGACAAATGCAACGATATCCCGGCGGGTTCTGGTGCAAATGCGGGCTTCCCGTATGATTCGGGCTCCAGAGAAGGGTTCCGCATGACCAAACCGATTGCCCGCGATCCAATTTACCGCCGGCGGGTATTCGACGCCGAAATTATCGAACTGTGCGTCCGCTGGTATATCAGCTACCGGCTGAGCTACCGAGATCTGGTGGCCATGATGGCTGAACGTGGCTTGCAGGTTTCGCATACGACGATCCTGCGATGGGTCATTCGGTACGTGCCCGAGTTCGAGAAGCGGTGGAACCGCTATGCACGCCGCATCGGTTCGTCTTGGAGGGTCGACGAGACCTGTCTCTGTATTCGGGGAAAATGGCACTACCTATACCGTGCGGTGGACAAGCAGCGCAGGGCAGTGGATTTTCTGCTGCGGCCGGACAGGGGCATTGCCGCGGCGCAGGCGTTCTTCCGGAAGGCTCTCGCGACGAATCCCATGCGGTGGCCGCGCAAGGTGACCTTAGACGGTCATGTACCGAGTCATCGCGCGCTGCGGCTCATGCGGCGGGAGAACCCGAAGTGGAAATACGTCGAAGTACGCGGCTGCAAATATTTGAAAAATATCGTGGAGCAGGATCACCGAGCGATCAAGCGGCGTTGCGCGTCGATGACCGGCTTCAAGTCATTCGCCACGGCGTCGATTACGATTGCGGGCATCGAATTAGCTCATCGAATCCACAAGCGCCAGTTCTCGTTCGGGCCTGGTCGCCGTAGACGCGGCGATTCCCTCAAGCAGCATTGGGAGCGAGCTCTGGCGTAATGAGTCGCGAATCGAAAGTGCAGAAACGTCTGTTTTTGGGTCCGCAGGTGCACCAGAACCCGATTCAACGTCCGCGAACCGTGATCGGCTCGCCCGCCGATGAAGGCGTTAGGGCGTAGGGATGCGAGAAGCACGGTTCGCGGTCGGAGAGCCAAATGGCCGTCGCTCGACGGTCTGGAAATTCTCTGTCCACAAGAACGAGGCGTACATATTGACCCGGATGTTTGGGTCCGACGCGAAAGTTAGTCTACATGCGAGT
>JAKBDW010000452.1:8057-16314 GCA_021834245.1 Pseudomonadota bacterium | reverse complement strand
TCCGATCTCTAGTTGTTGTGCCGATCATATTTTTCGGGCGGCGCGTGCGGCGGCTGTCGCGTGCCAGCCAGGATCGCATCGCCGATGTCGGAGCGTTCGGAGAGGAAACGCTGCACGGAATCCGTACCGTGCAGGCGTTCTGTCACGAGGACATCGATCGCCGCCGGTTTCGCGAGCGCGTGGAGATCGCTTTTATCACCGCCACGCGCCGCATTCGCCAGCGTGCATTTCTAACCGGCTTCGTAATCCTCCTCGTGTTCGGTGCCGTCGGAGTGATTCTGTGGACCGGCGGCCATGATGTTATGACCGGTCGAATCAGCGGCGGTGACTTGTCGGCGTTCCTTTTCTACTCTGTGCTGGTCGCAGGATCGGTCGGCGCAATCAGCGAAGTAGTCGGTGACCTGCAACGGGCAGCTGGCGCTGCAGAACGCCTGATGGAATTGCTGCAGACGCAACCGGACATCGTCACGCCGCCACATCCGCGCCCGCTGCCCAGTCCCGCGCGCGGCGACCTTGCATTCGATCATGTCACGTTCAGTTATCCGTCGCGTCCTGACACGGCAGCGCTGGATGCCTTCGATCTGAGTGTTGCGGCTGGCGAGCGCTTGGCGCTGGTGGGGCCGTCGGGCGCGGGCAAGACGACCGTGTTTCAACTTCTCCTGCGTTTCTACGATCCTCAAGCGGGGCGGGTGCTTGTCGATGGCGTCGACGTACGCGATACAGATCCGGCGGTCGTTCGCAGTCGGATCGGGTTGGTCCCGCAGGATCCTGTGATTTTTGCCGCTGATGCCTGGGAAAATATCCGCTACGGCAGGCCCGGCGCCGCTGACGAGGAAGTACGTGCCGCCGCAGAAGCTGCCTATGCAACCGAGTTTCTGGACAAATTACCGGATGGTTTTGCGAGCTACCTGGGCGAACGCGGCGTTCGCCTGTCGGGCGGACAGCGCCAGCGCATCGCGATTGCGCGCGCGATTCTGCGCGATCCGGCGGTATTATTGCTTGACGAGGCAACGAGTGCGCTCGACGCAGAAAGTGAGCGCATGGTGCAGCAGGCTCTGGAACGGCTGATGGTCGGGCGCACGACATTGATTATTGCGCACCGTCTGGCGACGGTGCTCAAGGCGGACCGCATTGCTGTGATGCATGATGGGCGGATCGTGGCCACCGGGCAGCATGCGCAGCTGATTGCGCAAGGCGGGTTGTATGCACGGCTGGCGGCACTGCAATTCGGTGATGCGGCGGGCTAATGCCGCTTGGCGAACGCGGCAGCATGGCGGGCGCCTGAAATGGCGCGCCACGGCAGAATGCGCATGTACGGGAGCAAAGACCATGAATGAAGATTGTGACGGCGGACTTGCCGCTAACGAGAAACGGCACATCGCGGAACTGGTGAAAGCGGCGTGCGTGCAAGCCGCCCTGAGCGGCTACGAAAATGCCGCTATCAGCGGACTATGCTCTGAAGGCGCACTGGAATCTGCCGTGGATGCCATACGCATGCTGGATCTGGATGCGCTGTTGCGTGGGTTGGGTGACGCCTGAAAAGTGGACGTTTTTGACCCAATCTCAGACGTAAATCATCTTGCGCGTCATGCCGCCGTCCACGACGAAGTTCTGTCCCGTTATAAAACCCGCTTCGGGCGACACTAGATAGGCAACCAGGGCGGCGATGTCATTTGGTGTGCCGACGCGTCCGACAGGATGCTGGCTTCGATCCGCCTCTGAAAGGATTGCGGGAGAGCGCGTGGATTGCTTTTGCCAGTCACTCACGTCGATCCAGCCGGGACTGATGCAATTCACTCTCACCTCCGGTCCAAGACTGACTGCTAGCGCATGCGTGAGAGCAACAAGCCCACCTTTGCTCGCGGAGTAGGCCTCGGTGTGTGCTTCCGACATGAGTGCGCGTGTTGAGGCGATATTGATGATCGAGCCGGCGTTGCGCCGCAGAGCCGGCGCGGCGTACTTCGCGCAAAGGAAGGCGCCGGTAAGGTTGACCGCAATAACATGATTCCAGTCGTCCAGCGTAAGCTCGGTAATTGGCCGGCTGATGCTGATCGCGGCATTGTTGACCAGAACATCGAGGCGCCCAAATTGCGCGATGGACTGCGCAAGTGCCTGATGAACTGAAGTCTCGTCAGCCACATCGGCATGGATGAAACGCACGCTGCCTGTGGCACCAAGTTCGGTGGCAGTTTCTTGTCCGGCAGTGATATCCAGTTCTGCAATGGTCACCGCGAAGCCGTTGTCTAGCAGGCGGCGGGTAATCGCCTTGCCGATTCCCTGTCCGCCGCCGGTAACGAATGCTGTTCGCCCGTCGCGGCTCATATCGAGATGATGTAGTTAGCCAGCCTGTCGGCGCACGGCGCGTTGCGCCGACTTATTCGTCGAAAAGGCGATTGATCTTGGCGGCGCAGATGAAGTCATTTTCCGATAGCCCCTTCACCGAATGTGTGCTGTAACGCACATGACAGCGGTTGTAGCCGACTTCGATATCCGGGTGGTGATCCTCGCGGTGCGCGATCCAGGCAAGCGCGTTGACGAATGCCATAGTCTCGTAATAATTCTTGAAGCGGTAGGTGCGCTCGATGTGCGTGGCGTTGGTGGCGAGGGACCATCCTGGTATCTGCGCAAGGAACTCGGCCGACTGTGCGGCGGAAAGTGCCGGCTCCCCCTGTTCACATGCTTTGCAGTGCCTGTATACGAGTTCTGCCACTATCGACCTCCGTACAAATCAGAACTTGTAATAAGTTTCGTTAAGGTATTTCACGATATCATGCTGGTCGCTGCTACTGAGCTGCTTGTTGAGCTGCTGATTGCAGCGGCCTACCTGGCCGATCAGGCCTTCTATAGTGTGAACGTGCCGACCCTTGCGTGTGAAGATAGTGGAACCGTCGCCGCCGAACTGCTGAGCATGGCATGCGGCGCACTCCGCCTGATATAGCTTTTTTCCATGTTGCGCATTGCCGAGCAGCATGGCGGAGGCGTTGGCCGCAATTGGTGTGGCGGCGAGAATTAGGGCAGAAGCGATTAATTTAAGCATGAAGTTGGGCTCCATTTTTGCGTACGGATTAGTGTTTCACGTTGTGAGCGTCTGCAGATGCGCTATGCGCACCGGTGCCGGCGGATGCGAATCATAAAATGCGGAATATACCGGATCGGGCGTCAGCGTACTGGCATTATCGCGGTATAGTTTGACCAGCGCATTGATCATGGACTGGGCGTCGGCCTGTTGGATGGCATAGGTGTCAGCTTCGAACTCGTGGCGGCGGGAACTCCAAGCCCGCACGGGCTGGAGAAAAAACGTGAATACCGGTCCGACAACGAGGAACAGCATCAGTGCCTCGTAGGTGGAGGGCTGTCCCACGCCGAGTCCGTGGTAGAACCATGGTTGTTGCATCAGCCAGCCCAGAAGATAAAGACCGGCCAGACTGAGAGTGAAGGTCATGGCCATGCGCTTGATGATATGGTGGCGCTTGAAGTGGCCCAGTTCGTGCGCCAGCACCGCTTCGATTTCACCTTCCCCCAGGGTCTCAAGCAGGGTATCAAAGAAAACGATCCTCTTGTTCTTTCCGAAGCCTGTGAAATAGGCATTCCCGTGCGCCGAACGGCGCGAACCGTCCATGACAAAAATGCCGCGGCTGCGGAATCCGGTGCGTTCAAGCAGCGCCTGAATGCGCTTCCTGACCGCATCATCCTTGAGCGGGGAGAACTTATTGAAAAGCGGGGCGATAACTGCGGGAAAGGCCCAGACCATAAGGAGCGTGAACGCGGTCCACAATGCCCAGACATAGAGCCACCAGTGCGTTCCCATGCGTTCCATCAGCCAAAGCACCGCGACAATGAGCGGAGTACCGATCACGAACAGCAGTAGGGCCTGCTTCACCAGGTCGACAATAAACAGCTTTGCCGTGGTTTTGTTGAAGCCGAACCGCTCTTCGAGAACGAAGGTTTGGTAAACTGAAAATGGCAGATCCAGGGCACCCATGATGAGAAAGGTGCTGACAATGAACAGGGTACCGGTCACCACTGTGCCGTGGTGAAGGGTTTGCCACGCGCGATCCAGCAGATTAAGGCCCCCTCCGAGCGTCCACAACCATGTCAGTCCTGCGCCGACGGCGTCGTCGATCAGGCCCAGTCGCGTCTTTGCAACGGTGTAGTCGGCCGCCTTGCTGTGTGCTTCCAGGTCGATCTTGCCGTTAAACGGCTGGGGAACCTGGGCACGGTGGGCCAGCACGCAGCCCATTTGGCGTCGGGCAAGCCAGAACTGCGCAACGAGCATCGCGGCCAGTGCGGCGAGAAAAAGATAGGAGAAACTATTCATGGCTCGGGAATGTTATGATTGGATTGGACGCAGTTTAACACCAAGCAAAAGCGGGAGAAAACGCATGCCCCAGGACCCCAATGCCCTGGTGTGGATTGACCTCGAGATGACCGGGCTCAACCCGCATTCCGATTGCATCATCGAGATCGCGACCGTCATCACGGACGGCGAACTCAATATTGTCGCGCAGGGTCCGGTACTCGCGGTTCACCAAAGCGAGGAGGTGCTGGCGGGCATGGATGATTGGAACAAGCGTACTCATGGAGCAAGCGGTTTGATCGAGCGCGTGCGTGCCTCCACATTGAGCGAGGCGGATGCCGAAAAGCACACACTCGCATTCATCCAGCGCCACGTGCCCAAAAACCGATCTCCGCTCTGCGGCAACAGTATTTGTCAGGACCGACGCTTTCTCGCGCGCTTTATGCCCGAATTGGAATCCTGGCTTCATTACCGCAACTTGGACGTAAGCTCGCTCAAGGAGCTGGTGAAGCGCTGGCGCCCGGGGTTGTGCGCAGGTTTTGAGAAAAAGAACACCCATCAGGCGCTGCAAGACATTTTGGAGTCCATTTCTGAGCTCAAGTACTACCGCGAGCACTTCCTGCGATTGTCATAGTCAGCGCATTGTCGTATCAGGAGCCTTGCCGCTGCCGTTTGGCGCGCAACCCGCCTGTTGCGAGTTAGTTAGGCTGGCACCCAGTTACCTCTGGCGTGGAACGCAGCCGCTGTTGCGCCAGCGCCCATTGCACGTGTTCGCGAACCAAGGCGGAAGCGTCGCAGGCGCGGGTTTCCAGCGCCGCAATCGTCTGTGCGCTGGTTGGCGCATTTCCCAGCGCAACGGCAATGTTGCGCAGCCAGCGCTCGTAGCCGATGCGCCGGATCGGCGAGCCGTGCGTACGCTCATCGAATTCGGGCTGCGTCCAGGCAAATAAAGTGGAAAGCGCCGGTGCGTCCAGGCCTTGGCGGGGTGCGAATTCGGCAACCGAGCTGGGTTGCGCAAAGCGGTTCCAGGGGCAGACCAGCTGACAATCATCACAGCCAAAAATGCGGTTGCCGATGAGTGGTCGCAGTTCCTGAGGTATCGAGCCGTGCAACTCGATAGTCAGGTAGGATATGCAGCGCCGCGCATCGAGCTGGTAGGGGGCGACAATCGCCTGTGTCGGGCAGGCATCGATGCAGCGGCGGCAGGTGCCACAATGATCGCCGCTTGCCGGGTCGACCGGCAGCGGAAGATCGGTATAGAGTTCACCCAGGAAGTACCATGAGCCGACGCCAGGACTGATGAGATTGGTGTGCTTGCCGATCCATCCCAAGCCCGCATTGCGTGCCAGCGGTTTTTCCAAAACTGGAGCACTGTCGCAGAACGCCCGGTAGCCGAACGTTCCAACTTCCGCCTGGATGCGTTGCGCAAGCGTCTGCAAGCGCGAACGTACGACTCTATGGTAGTCACGCCCCAGGGCGTAGCGCGCAATGTAGGCAAGCGCGGGGTCGGCCAGCACGCACGCCATATCAGCGGCATCCGGCGGAAGATAGTTCATGCGTACCGAAATCACCCGCACGGTTCCTGCCACCAGATCAGAAGGCCGGCTGCGGCGTGTGCCATGCCGTGCCATATAGCCCATCTCTCCGTGTTGTCCCTCGGCAAGCCAGTTGATGAGACGATGCTCATCGTCGGCAAGTGCCACATCGGCGATGCCGGCCTGATCGAATCCGAGGTCGCGCGCCCATGCCCTGATGTTGTGCGCAAGCCGGTCGAAGTCAATTTCTTGCATTGGAGAAGCAACCATAAGTATCTATCATAGCGCCATGGAATGCCTGCCCGAAGCATTGTACGGTGTCGCGCAAACGCGCGAGATTGACCGGCGGGCGGCACAGCTCCCAGCCCTCGCGGACGGGGCTCTGATGGAGCGTGCCGGTGCAGGGGCGTTTGGCCTTTTGCGGCGTCTGTGGCCGCGCGCGCGGCGCGTCGCAGTAGTGTGCGGTCCGGGTAACAATGGTGGTGACGGTTACGTGCTGGCACGGTGCGCGCTTCAGGCAGGCCTGGTGCCAGAAGTCATGTATATCAGTGATGTGCAGCGCTTGCGCGGGGACACCGCCCGAGCGCGCGACCAGTGGCTGTCCGCTGGCGGGACACTTAAGCCGTTTGGCGCGGAATTGCTCGCACATGTGGATCTTGTCGTCGACGCAATCTTCGGAACCGGCCTGGAGCGCGAGGTTCAAGGAGAGTGGCTTGAAGTCATCGCGGCGGTGAATGCCTGCGGCGCACCCGTTTTGTCCTTGGATTTACCGTCCGGGCTGCACGCGGATACCGGCCGAATTCTCGGGGCAGCGGTACGGGCAGCCGGTACCGTCACCTTCATTGGGCTCAAGGTCGGAATGTTCACCGGGTGCGGGCGCGAGCAATGTGGCCGTATTTATTTCGATGGACTGGCGTTGCCGCCGGAAGTATTCGCCGATGTGCCGGCGCTGGCGCGGCGCATCACGCCCGGCTCGCTGCATGGATTGCTGCATCCGCGCCCGCGTCACGTGCACAAGGGCGACGCCGGACGCGTGCTGGTGGTCGGCGGGCAGCCCGGCATGGGTGGCGCAGCACGTCTGGCGGGCGAAGCCGCCTACCGCGTGGGTGCAGGTCTGGTTACGATCGCAACCCACCCGCTGCATGCGGCTGGCCTCAACGCGGCGCGGCCTGAACTCATGGTGCATGCCGTTTCCAGCGCGCGCGAGCTGCGCCGGCTTTTGCCCGAAGCGAATATCATCGCCATCGGTCCCGGTCTTGGTCAGGCTGAATGGGGCAGGGAGCTTTTCGCGGCCGTACTGGACAGCGACCATCCAGTGGTGGTCGATGCCGATGCGCTGAATCTGCTCGCCGCCAATCCGGTTGCTCGCCGTGAGTGGGTTCTAACACCGCATCCGGGTGAAGCAGGCAGACTGTTAGGATGCGGCGCAATTGATATTCAGGCCGACAGACTGGCCTCGGCGCACGCCTTGGCCGATCGTTTTTCGGCGGTATGTGTTCTCAAGGGATCAGGAAGCCTGGTGACGGAACCGGCAACGGCGCCGGCCTGGTTGTGTGACGCCGGTAATCCCGGTATGGCGAGCGGAGGCACTGGAGACGTGCTGACGGGCATCATCGCCGGATTGCTGGCCCAGGGGCTGAAAGCGGCGGATGCAGCGCGTCTTGGCGTTTGGTGTCATGCGCGCGCGGGTGATGAGGCCAGCGCCGCGGAGGGCGAACGCGGCCTGATGGCAGGCGACTTGTTGCCATTGGTGCGCTCCATTGTCAATTCGGTGACAACCCCATGACGCTCACGCGCGAAGTCGCTGATGCATCCGCCATGGAAGCGTTGGGCGGCATGCTTGCCAACGGCCTACGCGCCGGGGAGGTCATTTTTCTGCACGGGGAGCTTGGCGCTGGCAAAACTACATTTGTGCGCGGGATGCTGCGTGCTCTCGGGTACACTGGGTCGGTGAAAAGCCCCACTTTCACCCTCGTGGAACCCTACCAAATTGCGCAGGCGCAGGTGTTTCACTTCGACCTCTATCGCATGCGCGACCCGGAAGAACTGGAATTTCTTGGCATCCGTGATTATCTTCAAGAGGAAGGTATCTGCATCGTCGAGTGGCCGGAACGCGGGGAGGGTATCCTGCCGCAGCCGGATGTTGACGTTTTAATCGACAGGGTTGATCATGGGCGCACCGTGCGACTGGTATCCCATACCGACAACGGAGCAGTGCTATTGGGCGGTCTGAGATGAGACCGGCGCGCGTTTTCCTTCTGCTGATTGTCCTGTTGTTTCCCCTCGCAGGGCGCGCTGGCGATGTTTCGGGCCGCCGCCGATGCGGCTTGCCCCTGCCGCAACCACCGGCAACAGCAAAAACACACCTGCCAGGTAACCATAGTAGAGTGGGAAAATCCGCAGCACCCGGCGAGCGTAAAAATTG
>JAKBDW010000452.1:0-8047 GCA_021834245.1 Pseudomonadota bacterium | reverse complement strand
TGTGGCCGGCTCCCGACTACACGCGCCTCGTGTTTGACTTGAGCGCGCCGGCCCAATATCGATTGTTCACCTTGAAGAAGCCCAACCGGGTGGTTGTCGACCTCGATAATGCCCGCCTTTCCAAGCCGTTGCCGTTGCTTCCCGCGGGGAACCCGCTCATCGCCGACTTGCGCAGCAGCGATCGCGGCGCCAATTCTGTACGCATTGTGATTGACCTCAGGAAGGCGACCCAGCCCCGCACCTTCATGCTCAAACCAGCCGGTGAATACGGAAATCGTCTGGTCATCGATCTATATGACATCAAGGCAGCGCAGGCCTCTGCCAAGCTTGAGGCGCAGCCGGTGCCACGGGACTCGCGCGATTTGATAGTTGCGATTGATCCCGGGCATGGAGGCGAAGATCCGGGCGCGATCGGCCATCTCTTTCACACGCGCGAGAAGGACGTTGTCCTCGCGATCGGACTTGATCTCAAAAAACTGGTCGACGCCGATCCGACCATGAAGGCGATCATGACGCGCTCCGGTGACTACTATGTTCCCTTGAAGGAGCGCCGCCGCTTGGCCAGAGGGGCAGATGTATTCATCTCGATTCATGCCGATTCCATGCCCGGACGCGGCAATCATGCTCACGGGTCCTCTGTGTATGCATTGTCCGAGAAGGGCGCCACAACCGCCCTGGCCAAGGCGCTGGCCGACGATGAAAACGCATCCGATTGGATCGGCGGGGTGAATCTGGATAACGTTGATAACGACGTCGGCCGGGTGCTTGGGGATCTGACCAAGTCTGCCACCATTAGCGACAGCCTGGAGTTGGGAGATGACATGCTGCCCTCGCTACGCAGAGTCGCACCATTGCACACCGACAGTGTCGCACAGGCAGGGTTCGTTGTGCTCAAATCCCCGGTTCCTTCGGTATTGATCGAAACTGCGTTTATTTCCAATCCGTCGGACGAACGCAAGCTGCGTAGCAAAAAATTCCAGGAGGAAATGGCACGCGGAATCTACGCTGGCTTGAAGCGCGCCGAGCCATGGCTGCTCGCACGCCGTGGCGTGCCATTGAACACCGCGCATGCCAGCGCCACGCACGAGGACTACATCGTCCGCCCGGGTGACACGCTGACTGCCATTGCGCGCGCACACGACGTTCGAGTCGAGGCGTTGCGCGCCACCAATAATCTGCAAAGTAGCAGCCTTCCTGTGGGGCTTAGGTTGCGCATTCCGGCGCCCGGCGGAAACAGTTGAGTCTCTCGTTCCTGGATCGGGCCGATTGGACGTTTACCGGATGCTGTGACAGATTGCTTTGTTTGACAGAATAATGACAGATCTAAAGAGGGGGAGTCCCGCATGAGTTTGTTTCGCACCAAGCCCATCAACGCTGATCTTTACGCGGATACCGGATTGCGCCGGTGTCTGACCGCGTTTGACCTGACCCTGCTAGGCATCGGCGCCATCATTGGCGCTGGCATATTCGTACTTACTGGAATTGCCGCTGCGACAGCGGCCGGTCCGGCAATCGTATTGTCATTTGTTGTGTCGGGTTTTGCCTGCGCATTTTCAGCTTTGGCTTATGCAGAGCTTGCCTCTAGCATCGGCGGTTGCGGCAGCGCCTACGGCTATGCCTATGCAGGGCTCGGCGAATTCATCGCATGGATCATCGGTTGGGACCTGATTCTCGAGTACGGATTGTCGGTCTCAACGGTCGCGATCGGCTGGTCCGGCTACGCAAACAATGCGTTAAACGCTGCAGGGTTGCACTTACCGCAGCAATTATTGCATGTGCCTGTAGACGGAGGATTGATCAACCTTCCGGCAGCACTTATTGTTCTTTTGCTGAGCGTGCTTCTGGCCATTGGCGTGCGCCAAAGCGCGCGCTTCAATGCGGTGATGGTGCTGGTCAAACTGATAGCGATAGTGACATTCATCGCAGTTGCAGCGGCTAATGTGCATCCGGCTAACTGGCACCCGTTCATGCCTTTTGGATGGCGGGGCGTCATGGGCGGGGCCGCCTTGATATTCTTCGCCTATATAGGTTTTGACGCCGTATCGACAGCGGCGGAGGAGGCGATCAACCCGCCGCGTGATCTGCCTATCGGCATTCTGGCGTCTCTGGCGGTATGTACCGTGATCTACATGGTCGTTGCCGGTCTGCTTACCGGTATCGTCCCCTACGGCACATTGAACGTGGCATCGCCGGTCGCCGAATCCATGCTGCGACTGGGGTATCGTTGGGCATCGGCAGTCGTCGCGGCCGGTGCCATTGCCGGGCTGACGACGGTGATGCTGGTGCTTTACTATGGACTGACGCGCATATTCCTATCCATGTCGCGCGACGGGTTGCTGCCGCCAGTGTTTTCCACCGTCAATGCGCGCACGCATACGCCGATTCGCGTGATACTTGTCAGTGGAGTCGTGATGGCGGCGGTTGCCGGGTTCACGCCGATCGGCGAGGTGGCGAAACTTGTGAATATAGGTACGCTTGCCGCTTTCGTGCTGGTCTGCGCCGGTGTTATCAGCTTGCGTTATACCCGGCCGGACCTGAGTCGCCCGTTTCGCACTCCCTGGAGCCCGCTCATTCCGATTCTCGGAATAGTGTTCTGTCTCTATCTAATGGCAAGTCTGCCGGAAGTGACGTGGCTGCGTTTCGGCATCTGGCTTGTAATAGGCCTGGTCGTTTACTTTGGCTATTCACGGCGCAACAGCGCGCTCAACGCCTGATCGCCGGCGGCTTCAGCGGGTTAGAACTCGACAACCTTGCCGTCGGCCTTTGCAGTGCTGTCCGGGGCAAGAACGACCTGGTCGAGACGCTGCTTGATGCCGTCCTCCAGACATGCCTGTCGCTCACCAGGGGCGATCGGTTGCCCCTCGCGATCGCTGATATAGAAGATGTCTTCCGCGCGTTCACCATAGGTGGCGACTTTTGCGGTTACCAGCCTCGCACGACACTCCTGCAGAGCCAGCGCTACCTGATAGAGCAGGCCGGGGCGGTCCTGCGCGATGACCTCCATCATTGTCTGCTGCCCGTTTGGTGCAATGCTGAAGCCAACTCTGGTTGCAATCGGGAAGTGGCGCAGAACACGCGGCAGTTGCGCTCCTTTTACGTCGCGACCTGGTTGTGGTGCGAGCAGTTGTGCGCGCAAAGCGGCCTCCAGGTCTGCAAGCTGGGCAGCATGCGTCACGGGGTTTCCGGCGTGATCCAGCGCGACAAAGGTGTCGAGCGCAAAGCCAAATCCGGTGGTATGGATGCGGGCGTCCATGATGGAAAGGTTGAGGCGGTCGAAGCCGCCCGTGATCACCGCGAACAGATCGTCACGATCTGGCGTGAATACCAGAAAATCCGTGCCACCGGCACCGGGATGGTAGCGCGCGGCGACAAGCGGCAGTTCCGCTACGTTGGTAGTGCTGATCTTCTGCGCATGCCATGCCAGAGCTTCAGCATCGTGGCGCAAGAAATAATCGTTGTCCATACGCGCCCAGTGCTCGCGCACGAGATTTGCGTCAACGTTCTTGCCGGCCAGGATATGTAGCACTTCCTGCTGCAGATCGCCAATGCGCTCCTCGATGTCAATGGGCTTGCCGAATCCGCGACGCAAGACCCGCGTCGTGGCTGCGTGCAGCTGCGAAAGCAGCCGATCCTTCCATACGTTCCACACCTTGGGGCTGGTGCCGCGCATGTCCGCGACCGTCAGCAGATAGAGGTTGTCCAAATGCTCCTGATCGCCAACCTTCTGTGCGAAATCCAGAATAACTGCGGGGTCCATGATGTCTTGACGCTGGGCGGTCCAAGACATGATGAGATGGTTTCGGACCAGCCAGGTCACAAAGCGCGTATCGTATTCGCTGAGGCTATGGAGTTCGCAGAATGCGCGCGCGTCCTGTTCGCCGAGCGTTGAGTGGTCCCCGCCGCGACCCTTGGCAATGTCGTGAAACAGACCCGCCAGATAGAGGCGCTCAGGTTTTACCACATGCTGAATAAGGTGGCTGGCGAGAGGGAACTCGTGGCGGAACTCGGGCACGGTGAATCGGCGCAGATTGCGGACAACGAAAAGCGTGTGTTCATCGACCGTATAGACGTGGAAAAGATCATGTTGCATCTGACCTACGATCTTGCCGAACGCAGGAATATAGGCACCGAGCACGCCGTAAGCATTCATGCGCCGCAGCGCATGGGTGATGCCCTGAGGCTGGCGCATGATCTCCATGAATAAACTGCGACAGCCGATGTCCCGACGGAACTTGTCGTCGATGTGCTGCAGATTCTCGCGCAGCAGGCGGATGGTCTGGGCGCGGACACCCTTGAGCTCCGAATGGAGCTCAAGCACGAGAAACAGTTCGAGCATGGCGAATGGAGTCCGCTCGAATACATTCTTGCGCGTTACCTCAAGAAACGCATCGCGCGACTGAAAGCGACGGTTTATGCGGCGCACGCGGGTGCGACCCCGACTGAGTATTGCCTCCTGAAAGTGCTGCAGCAGGATTTCGTTGAGTAGCGCCAGCTCCTTGACGGTGCGGTAGTAGTTCTTCATGAACTGCTCGACCGCAAGGCTGCCGGGCTTGTCGACGTAACCCATCTGCGCGGCCAGGGCGCGCTGATGGTCGAACAGGAGTCGGTCCTCGCGGTGACCGGCCAGATAATGAAGCCCGCAGCGCAGCTGGGACAGCAGGTGCTGTCCGCGAGAGAGTGTGCGAAATTCGGCTTCGCTCAGAAACTCGAGAGAAACCAGGTCATGCAGCGTGGCGCTACCGAAATGCCGCTGGGTGACCCATGCAATCATCTGGATGTCGCGCAGTCCGCCCGGACTTTCCTTGATGTTCGGTTCGAGGTTGTAGGCCGTATCATCGAAATGATGGTGTCGATCGATCTGTTCTTGCCATTTGGCAGCAAAGAACTTTTTGCTCGGCCAGACCTTGGGCGGGGCTGTCATCGCCTGCATCGAGTCGAGGAGCGCTGCCTCGCCCGCCAGCAGGCGTGCCTCCATCATGTTGGTCGCCACCGTGATGTCCTTGCGCGATTCGCGCACGCAATCCTTAAGCGTGCGCACGCTGTGTCCAACCTCAAGCCCCATGTCCCACAGGAAGCTGAGCAGAGGCTGCACGAATTCGCGCAGTCGGGTGTTGCTGGTCTTTTCGATCAGGAGTAACAGGTCGACATCGGAGGCTGGATAGAGCTCGCCGCGGCCATATCCACCGACGGCGGCCAGTGCGAGTTTGCCGCAGTCGCCCGCCAGGCCCTGGTGCAAGTCCCAGGCGCGATGGAGAAGTTGATCAACCAGCCAGGCATGCAGACTGATGATGTCCTGAACCGGCCCGCCATCGAGGAATTTCTCTTTCAATGCCGCGCGTCCGGAACGCAGCGCAGCGCGAAAAAGAGCAAGCGTCGCTGGCTGAGTGCGCGGACCGTGCCCTCCATCCGTCACGGCGGCGAGGTCCGCATCGAAGCGTCGGGTATCGAATATGTCTGCCTTATGGACGGACAAGCTGGCTACCTGCACATAGCAAATTGCGTGTGGTGTCGACCAGCGCCAAGAGAGCTGTCCGGACAACCCGGGTCATGGCGTTAGGGCTCGTCGCCTGGCAGAACGGTAAGCACCTCATGACCTGTTTCCGTCACCAGGACAGTGTGTTCCCATTGTGCGGAAAGGCTGTGGTCACGGGTAACCACTGTCCAGTTGTCCGGGAGCAGTCTGACCTCTTTTTTCCCCGCATTGATCATCGGTTCAATGGTGATCGTCATGCCAGCTACGAGTTCCAGGCCAGTGCCGGGCTTGCCGTAGTGAAGCACCTGCGGGTCCTCATGGAACTGGCGGCCGATGCCGTGGCCGCAGTATTCACGCACTACCGAACAATTGTTCTTTTCTGCGTGCTGTTGAATTACGTGTCCGATGTCGCCCAGGCGCACGCCGGGCTTCACGATGTCAATGCCTTTGCACATGCACTCGTAACTGACCTGCGTCACGCGGCGCGCCTGAATCGACGGATCTCCGACAAAGAACATCTTGCTGGTATCGCCGTGAAAGCCGTCTTTGATCACGGTGACGTCGATGTTGACGATATCGCCTTTCTTGAGAGTTTTGTCACCCGGGATGCCGTGACATACTTGCTGATTCACCGAAGTACAGATGGATTTCGGAAAACCGTGGTAATTGAGGGGCGCCGGTATGGCATGCTGGATATTCACAATGTGATCGTGGCAGATCCGGTCGAGTTCCCCGGTTGTGACGCCGGCTTGCACGTGTGGCGCGACAATCTTGAGCACTTCGGCCGCTAGCCGGCCCGCAACGCGCATTTTCTGTACTTCTTCAGGGGTTTTTATCGTGACAGCCATGGTCCAGGTGAATTCGAGCTAATGGTTGATGGAATTGCTAAGGCACTCGCCAAGCCTCAACTTTACATTCAATTTAAACGGAACTACATGGGTTTTATCCGCCTGGCGATGGCGATGTTGCGGCCCTCAGGGAAGGGGCGTCCCGCCCAGAACCTCGCATGCATTGCCCATACCCCCTATGTTATGGTATAAAAACGCGCTTTTTATGCGTTAAGAGGCCGGTTTCCGGTGTCAGAATGAACCGCTTTCCGGCAAAACACACGTGGTCCGTTACAGGCATCCGGGTGCTCCATGCCGCTTGGCGGCAAGACCGGTCGCAGAGGGATTCCCCTGCGTGCCGGCTATGGAGTTGGGTGTTCGGGGATCGCGGCGGAAAAACCCAACTGGAGACAATCCATGAGTAATGTAACCATGCGCCAGATGCTGGAGGCCGGCGTGCACTTCGGCCACCAGACGCGTTTCTGGCACCCCAAGATGCGCCCCTATATCTTTGGCGAGCGCAACAGAGTGCATATTATCAATCTCGAGAAGACCTTGCCCATGTTTAATGAGGCAATGAACTATCTCGGCAAGCTTGCTTCGGGTAAGGGCACGATCCTTTTTGTCGGAACCAAGCGCCAAGCCGGCGAAATCGTCCGCGAAGAGGCCACTCGTTGCGGCAGTCCGTTTGTCGATCACCGCTGGACCGGTGGCATGCTGACAAACTACAAGACTGTCAAAAAGTCCATTGAGCGGCTCAAAGCCCTGGAAGCCATGGAGCAGGATGGAACGTTCGACAAGCTCAATAAGAAGGAAACATTGCTGCTTACGCGCGAACGCGACAAACTCGAACGCAGTCTTGCCGGCATTAAAGACATGGGCGGCCTGCCGGACGCATTGTTCGTGATCGATGTTGGGCACGAGTATATCGCGGTATCCGAAGCCAATAAGCTGAATATCCCGGTCGTCGCTGTGGTTGACTCCAACTGCAAACCCGACGGCGTCGACTACGTGATTCCGGGAAATGACGATGCAATTCGCGCTATTCGTCTCTATGCGCGGGCTGCGGCCGACACAATCATCGAAGGTCGCAAGACCGTGACCGTACCCATGCCGAGCGACGACGAGGAATTCGTCGAAGTTGCCGAGGAACCGGCCAAGGTGAAGGTGGCGGCGAAGCGCAAAGCGGCGCCCAGCCTAATGCAGGAGGCTGCGGATACCATGGCGGATCCGGACGAAGGCGAGAAGGGTACCGAGGAGAAGCCGAATCGCGGTGAACCGCGCCGCGCCGTGCGTCCCCGGTCCAAAACCCCGGCAAGTCGGGGAAAAGGAAAAATTGGTCAGGGTGAATAAGAAAAAGGGGGCTACGCCCCCTTTTTCTTAACACAACAGATTTCTGTCTTTACAAAGATGATTTTCGGGGATTAGAGATGACAATTACGGCAGGTCAGGTTAAGGAGCTGAGAGAGCGCACCGGACTCGGCATGATGGAGTGCAAGAGTGCCCTGACGGAGACCAACGGAAACATGGAAGCCGCCATTGAACTCTTGCGCAAGAAGGCTGGGGCCAAGGTTGAAAAGAAGGCCGGCCGAACGGCCGCAGAAGGTGCCGTCGGAATCTACCTCAGCCCCGACCGAAAGCTTGCGGCGATGGTCGAGGTGAACTCGGAAACCGATTTCGTTGCCAAAGGTGATGAGTTTGTTGCCTTTGCCGCTGCCGTAGCGGCCTGTGTGGCAGCCAAGAATCC
>JAKBDW010000027.1:0-4072 GCA_021834245.1 Pseudomonadota bacterium | reverse complement strand
GTTTGGGATAACATCCCAACGCGGGTTCGAATCCCGCCCTCTCCGCCAGATATGCCCCAAGCCCCTAAGCATGGGGCTTTTCTGTTTGCAGACCGGCTGGGCCTTGGTGCGCCTATGTCGCTACGTCGATTGCTGCGTCGATTTGCATGCGGAGGTACTGGTCGTTAAACTCGGTCGATGGGGACCGTGTTGCGTTTCGAATCGTGGCGAGTGATGATCTACACGCGGGATCACGGGCCAGCGCATGTGCATCTCGTTGGTTCAGAAGGGCGAGGACGCATTGCGCTCAACTGCCCCGGCGGCCCTCCGGTTCCAATAGATGCTCGAGGGATGGATGCGACAACATTACGGAAAGCTGTTGACCGGATAGCCGAAGAACTAGAAACGCTTTGCAATGAATGGAGCTCAATTCATGGAACCGATTGACGAAATGATTGCTCGTGCATTGGACCGGGGCGCAAAGGCGGCGGCAGTGGAACCACGCGCAATCTCCGCACACCTGGACAGTAATCGGGGGCGCCTGGTTTTAGAGCTGGAAGGCGGGGTCGAACTTTCCATTCCAGCGGCAGCGTTTGGTTTTCCTCCCAATGCCGATCTCTCCGGAGTACGCGTGGAAGGTGGCGGATTTGACCTTTATTTTCCGGAGATCGACGAAGGCGCATTTGTACCTGAACTCGCGCGCGCCGCAATCGAGCACCGGCTGGCAGCCTGAGCTGTAGTCCGTCAGCACGATGCGATCCATTAATGTTCTTCTTCGGCAAAAAACTCACCCAGCCCATCGTCGTCCTGCCGCAGCCGGAGCTCTGCCCGTCGGGCGAAGCCTTCTGCGCATCCGTCGAACTCAGCTATTCCTGCCAGTTCCAGCGTTCCTGCAGCACCTGTCACGTCTTCGTGATGGAGGGGAGCGAGCATCTCAGCTCCAAGGGTACGGAGGAGGCGCAGATGCTCGCTGGTACCGTGAGCGATGAACGCTGGTCCCGGCTCACCTGCCCGAGGATTTAGGGGCGGGGGCGACCTGGTGGTCGAGATCCGTAACGCCTAAACGAACTGCTGCCCGAATACCGGAACTGCGAGTACCAGTCGGCGCAATATGGCTCACCGTATCCACCTTGCCTGCTGCTCAGTCCCGCCATCGACCGTCCGAATCAGGTCTGGGCGATGGCTGATTCATCCGCTCGGCCTTCATTGAGCAGGACACCCAGGTTTGCATAGGGGAACCGGCGGGAAACGTCTTCGTCTGGCTACCTCACTATTGACGTGGGTATAGATAAAGTTATACATTACAACGAAATATATAAATCAAATGCGACTGACACATCGCAAGTGGGAGACGATGTTTCAAAAAACAATCTTTCAACGAGACTGCGCACTGTCACAAGCCCTGCGGAGTCAACGGGTGCGGAGTCAACGGGTGTTTACCTGCCGATGAATGGCCGGCCACTTTGTGACGATAAATCCAAGTTCTGGGCTATGCTAGTCGACGAGTTCCTGAGCCTGTTCCCGATTTTCGGAAGACCCGCCTTCATTGGCGCGAATGCTTTCGTCAGGCGACGCCGAAGCTCAATACCATCAAGACTACGACTCCCATGATGCAGGTCGATGGTTCGATCAAGGCCAAGCCGATTGTTGTGGCAGATATCGGCGCCGGTGGTGTTGGATTCAACTTCCCGCAGGACGACGCCAGCCTGGAAGGTGACGAGCACGGCGTCAGCACAAACTTGTCCGACGTAGGCATAGTCACGCAGATCTGCAGGTTCGCAAAATTTACGACGTCTCCATGGCCAACGGAAAGAGCATAAATGTACTGGCCGCCAGACCAAACTGCCGCCGTTCAAGTAGACACCCCTTCATCGCTTGGAATCCCGCTTCAGGCTTATGGCTTTCAGCGTCTCTACGCTTCATTAACCGGGTAGTAGTGAAGGATGGGAAACATGAAATATCGCGATAGCGTCGAAAAAAGTGCGGAATACCTCAGACTCGCGCTGCCATTGATGGCGAAACAGTCGACGGCGCTGCATCCGGTCAGTTATGCCGTCTGGTACGAATATGTTTCGGGCGGCAATTTGGCCCTCAGGGCCAGTATCGACAAATACCTGCAGAGTGGCGCGGTCCTCGATGAGCAGGCCACCGACAACATTTTCCAAAAGCACATCGCCGAAATCAACGAACTGGTTGCGCAGCGGGTCAGCGAAGGTCTGCAAAAGGTGATGGCGGACATGTCGAGTTCCGCCACACAGGCTGGTGATCAGGCCGACCAATTCGGCGGCGCGCTGGAAAAATGTTGCGCTGACCTGGACCCGCTCAATCCCGGCGCCACGATGAGCGCCGACGCGATTCTTGGCCTTACGCGCAACATGATCGGCTCCATCGGTTCCCTCAAGGGACGCCTGGATGAAAGCCGCCGCGAAATCGAGCAATTGCGGCAGGACGTGGTAAAGGCACGTGAAGACGCACTCGCCGACGGCTTGACCGGATTGACCAACCGCCGTGGATTCGACTTGGCGATGGCGGCCTGCCTGATAGAGTCGGACGCCAGCGAATATGGACTGAGCGTACTCGTTTCCGATATTGACCACTTCAAGCAGGTCAACGACACCTATGGTCACCTGTTCGGTGACAAGGTTATAAAGGCCGTGGCGCAGATTTTGAAAGACAACGTGAAGGGCAAGGACACCGCGGTGCGATTCGGTGGTGATGAATTTGCCGTCCTGTTGCCCGACACCTCCATCGAAGGCGCGTGTCAAGTCGCCGAAAAAATCCGAAAGAAGGTTGAGGGATGCTGCATCAAGCGCACCATCGATAACGAGGCAGTAGCGAATATTACGGTTTCGATGGGAGTATCCAGCTATAAGGCCGGAGAATCGGTGACCGATTTTTTTTCGCGCGCCGACGCCGCTCTATATGCCTCGAAGAACGAGGGACGCAATCGGGTCACCGTCGCACGGACTTAGCGGCACTGCAGTCGCGAGGCCACGGAAGATCAGCTGATCCGTTTTCAGTAGATTTGAGCCCATCGCTTAACCGGGGAGTGAAGTAATGGAATGGAACCCTTCTTTGTCAGTCGGCGACGTGCGGATCGACGATCAACATAAGCGATTATTCCAATTGCTTAAATCGTTGGAGAGCACTCCCGCCGGTGAAAATACCGCCCAGGCCTACGCGGCAGTCGCAGAGCTCGAGCGCTACGTACGCGAGCATTTGCGCGACGAAGAGGCAGTCATGCGAAGCTTCAAATATAAATACTACGCTGCC
Source organism: Pseudomonadota bacterium (assembly GCA_021834245.1). Classification (GTDB taxonomy): domain Bacteria; phylum Pseudomonadota; class Gammaproteobacteria; order Acidiferrobacterales; family UBA6901; genus JAJXUF01. The sequence continues at coordinate 820 of JAKBDW010000027.1, read as the reverse complement.
CATTGCGAACTCCACCGCGAGTTCGAGGAGCAGCTGGAAACTCTAGTCGCCCGGTTGACCACCGAAGACCACACCATCATTCTCCAAGACATCAGAGTCTTCGTTCAGAATTGGCTGGTCCAGCACATCAGCTCGGCAGACCTCCGCTACAAGCCGTTTTTACTTTCGTGAGGCATTTCGCCCGCAGGCAGCAGCGCCGTGACGAGCAAGAGCGACGCCAGCATCGGGATTTCTCGTGGGAAGCCGGGGCGGGAGTGAACCCGCGGTCGAAATCCGCAACACCTGAAGCGGAGAAGAACGCATGACCCGTCCGGAAAAAATTCGCTTGGGCGACCTGTTGGTCAATCAGGGCCTGCTCACCGCCGAGCAATTGGCGCTTGCCCTGGATGAGCAGAAACGCACCGGCCGCAAGCTCGGGCGCATCTTCGTCGAGAGTTCCTACGTCACCGAGGACGGCATCGCCAAGGCGCTGGCGCATCAGTTGAAGGCGCCGTACATCGACCTCAAGAGCTTCCGGCCGAAACCGGACCTGATCAAGCTCTTGCCCGAATCGCAGGCGCGGCGTTTCCGCGCGCTGGTGCTGGGCGAACAGGAGGGCGCGCTCCTGGTCGGCTTCGCCGATCCCACCGACCTTTCTATTTACGACGAGGTCGCCCGCATCGTCGGTCGCGACGTGGCGCTGGCGGTAGTGATGGAGAGCCAGTTGCTGGCGCTGCTCGACAGCGTCTATCGGCGCACCGAGGAAATCTCCGGCCTGGCCAAGGAGCTGACCGCCGACATGGCCGACGTGCCGGTGGAGTTCGGCGGCCTGCTGGGTCTC